>DAVZIW010000019.1:0-17132 GCA_052273085.1 Candidatus Alloenteromonas sp. | reverse complement strand
AAAGAGGCCAAAAAGAAGGTAGCGGAGAAAAGAAAGGCCTTCTTTAATGAACATAAATCCAATTTAAGGGAATTCTATGATTTGTTCTTAATCGAACATAGACGCTTCCTCTCTGATATTAGAGTTACCCATAAAGAGGCTAAAGATAAAGCCCTTAAGATTATGGCGGAAGTTGGTATTCCTGAACCTGAAAGAAGATTCAAGCAATATCCATTTGAATTCTCTGGCGGGATGAGGCAAAGAATAGTTATAGCTATTGCGCTTACTGCTTCTCCTGATGTCTTAATCTGCGATGAACCTACAACTGCACTTGATGTTACTATCCAAGCCCAAATCCTTGAATTGATTAATGATTTGAAGGCCAAGCGTAATATGTCTGTCATCTTTATTACCCATGATTTAGGCGTAGTTGCCAATATGGCTGATAGAGTTGCTGTTATGTATGCTGGTAAGATTGTCGAATATGGAACATCCAAGGATGTCTTCTATGATCCTCGCCATCCATATACCTGGGCCTTATTATCTTCAATCCCGGATATTGATTCAAAAGAAAAACTAGAAGCCATTCCAGGTACTCCACCTAATATGCTTTTCCCTCCAGTTGGGGATGCATTTGCTAGTAGAAGCAAATATGCATTAGGTATCGATTTTAAGGAAGAGCCTCCAATGTTTAAGGTTTCTTCTACCCATTATTGCGCTTCATGGTTATTAGATGAGAGATCGCCTAAGGCTACAATGCCTAAGATTGTCTCTACTCGTATTGCAAATAACTTAGCCCATGCAAAGGAGGGGAAATAAATGGAAAAGATAGAACTCATAAAAGAAAATCTAGATAAAGCCTCCTCTTTAAAAGAAGTTATCAATTCTTCTGCTTTGGATGCAACTAGTTTATTTAATAAGGTTAATGAATATAAAGACACTGCCTTATCTGCTTTCCCTCTATCTATTAATGATTCTAAAGAAGGAAGGAAATATAGGGTAAAGGTTGAAAAGGAAGCCTATAACTTATTTAAGAATAATGTTAATAAGCCTCTAGATGATGATGCATCTTCTTATCTAGATAAATTAGCATCTACCTTAAGGTTTGCTAAACAATCATTAAGTCTATATGGGGTCAGCTATGACCAATCTTTAGTTGATAACCATATCATCCTAGATGTAAGACACCTAAAGGAATTCTTTAGGGCTGGAGATTATAAGACTAAAGCCGTCCATGATGTTTCATTTTCTATCAAGGAAGGTGAATGCTTTGGCTTAGTTGGTGAATCTGGATGTGGTAAGACTACAACCGGAAGATGTGTCATTGGGCTTTATCCTCCAACTAGCGGGGCAATCTATTATAGAGGGTTCCGCCTTGCTGCTGGTTCTAGATGGAATGAAAAAGAAATCAAATGGAGCAAGATTCATGTCAAAGAGGAAATAAAGAATATTACCCAAGAAATGAATAATGCCCTTTCTGATGCGAATGAAAGCGAATATCCTGCCATCAAGGAACATTATCAAAAATTAATTGATGAAAGAAAGGCCTATATAAAGGAACATGTCGCCGAACAAAAAGCCCTTATAAAGCAAATCAAATTTGATAACCGTCATTCTAATCCAAGGTTACGTAATGAAATTCAGATGATCTTCCAAGATCCAATTGATTCGCTTGACCCTAGAATGACTGTTGAAGATATCATTACCGAAGGCCTTCATATCCAAGGTTCCTACAATAAGATAAAGAATAGGAAAGCTGTCGAAGATGCTTTAAAGAAGGTAGGACTTATCCCTGAATATGCATCTAGATATCCACATGAATTCTCTGGTGGACAAAGGCAAAGAATTGGCATTGCTAGGGCTTTGGTCATGAATCCAAGGTTATTAATCTGCGATGAACCTATTTCTGCTCTAGATGTCTCTATTAGGGCACAGGTACTTAATTTACTTAACCAAGTAAAGGAAGAAATGGGATTAACGATGTTATTTATCGCCCATGACTTATCGGTAGTTAAGTATTTCTGCAATAGGATTGCTGTTATGTATTTTGGCAATATGGTCGAGCTTGCAACTAGTGATGAATTATTCAAGCATCCTCTCCATCCATATACAAAAGCCTTGTTATCCGCTATCCCTAAGCCAGATCCATTATCTGAAAAAAGTAGGGTAAGGCAAGTATATAATCCTGCGACAAGCCACGATTATTTCACCCAAAAGCCTACATTTAGGGAAATACTTCCAGGACACTTTGTATTATGTAACGATGCAGAGGAAGCTAAATATAAAGAAGAAATTGCTAAATTAGATAAGGAGGCCAAGTAAAATGGAAAAGAAAAAGAAAATCGATTTGAAAGTCATCCTTGTTGGTGTCTTGTTAATTTTGACTTTAATTCCATTGATCAATGAATTCCTAGCATTTGGCAATCCTAGCAAATATAACCCTAAGATTGATTATCTTGAACCAGGGGTTGCAGTTGATGCCTATTTACATACCGGAGAGAACATCATTACCATTACTTTCCTAGGTATAGTAATTGTCTTCTTTGTAGTAATCTTGCTTGATTTGTTGTTAAGAAAGAAATCTTCTCACGTGTTGATTTGTTTCCTTGGCGGATTATTAACAGCGTCTTATGCATTAGCTAGAGCAATATATTGCTTGAAGGTTGGTTCTATTTCTACTGTTGTTGGAATTGTTTATATATTCTCTTTCTTGATGTTACTTGTAACTTCGGTTCTATTTGTTAAGAAGAGCTTTGATGGGGACTGTGGGACTGCATATTATGCCTTCTTGTTAATTGGTGGGATTTTGTTCTATTTTGCTTCTGCGACTAGTTCATCTTATTCCGTCTTGAATGCCTATTCTAGGCAAGGGGATGTCATCTATTGGTGTGGCTATGCCGTATCTAGGTTCTATTTACTCCTATTAGCCCTTATGGCGTATACAAACCTAAGTTCTGACTATTTCCCAGCTGTTGAAACTAAGCAAGCCTAGAAAGCCTAAAAACGAATTTAGACCTATTGGAAGAGATTCTAGTAGGTCTTTTTTATTACCCATAGGAATTAAGAAAAAGGATTAACAAGGATAATATTAAATGATAAGTCTAAGGATTATTTATCTATATTGTTTATAAATCGTTTTTAAGCCATTCCTGACCTTCTAGATTATTAGACTTGGAATTATGTAATTAGATGTGAGAAAGCTCTAGAAAACAGGTGTAGAGAGTTTATGGTATTGGATGTAGGAATGGCTAATCTAATTATTTTATTTATATATAAAGGAATTAGAGGATTGGTTAAAAGGATCCTTCTTTAGAATAGGGAATCACCTCGCCCTAGTTCCTTTGAAGGGTGCCTATGAAGCTCTAGATAGGCTTTAAAATCCTTATTTAAATCGATTGAGATTAATTTGGATGTATATTTGTCCATTTCGGGCGAAAATTTATAAAATCACGAATTGTTTCGATAAATAGCAACTTTTTCTCAAATCGATTAGGATTTAGAAAAATTGGTCTAAGAATTAAGATGTAAAAGTTAAATCATCATAAAATTTGTCAATGAAAAAACAACCAAAATATTTTTGATAAAAGTCAGTGTTCAAAGTTTTTTATCAGGAAGTACAAGATCATGGAGCGAGGAGAATACATATTAGGTAAATAGATGGCTTGCATTCACAAGCGTTTTTGCAGTTTGTGTAGCGTTTAAATAAATACTTTAAATTATCTTTGGAAGCCTTGGTTTTTTATATAGAAATTGTTTCGTTAGATCCGTATTTATAATTGACTAAAAAGCAAAGAGAAAATCTAAATGGATTTTTAAGAGGTTAGCCTAACTTTTAAGCATTACCAAAACAATGTCCGAAACGTCTCTTCGCCGTTTAATACTTACAAAGCCTGACTCGTTATTTGCTATAGGAGCAAGATTAAAGAAAAGGTTCATTTTCTTTATTATAAATAGACTTCAAATTAAATGACCTGTTCTTTATTTTCCGTTCCTTATTTTAAAATCGTTCCTTATTTAATAAAGAACAATTAAAAAATAAAAAAGCCGAATTCATCGAAACTATTTATATATTAATTACCTTATTTGTTCTCTAAAAATTCTTTATTTTTGCCATTTAAAGAACGGGTAAAAATCCAAATAAGGAACATTATTTCGTGCATTTTATTCCTTGTTTATTTATAATTTGATTAGGGAAAAATAATATGAAAATCAGCTTTGCTTATAATGAAGATTTGGTTAATGAACTTCTATCAATCCAGACTAATTTAGCTAACCAAGATCTAGTTTCTATCAATGCAAAAACTAGGGTAAAAATACTAGAAGAAGGGAAGATAAATAGGATTAAGAATCTTCTTTTAATTGACGATATAAAAGTCAGTTCAGAAGACATAGAAAATGCCTTAAATCCTATAGATTCAGTTGAATTAAATGAAGAACAAATTCTCATTAAAAATCTTTCTAACTGCATTGACCTTTTAGAAAACGAAAAGAAGAAAGAAACTCCATTTGGATTGAATCTAATTTATATGCTTAATGATTCTCTTAATGGACTAAGCGGTACATCAAGGCATCTTCCATTAAGACAATCTAGCTCAGATAACATATTTTATTTAAAGGAAATTATTGATGGAGAAATTGTCAATTATCTCCCTTCGGAGGCTTCAAATATTAGGGGTCTATTAAATACCCTTTTGGGGTGGCTTGATTTTAATAAGGATGTTTCTCCTTTTATTAAAGCCAGCGTTACCCTTTTCACTTTGCTATCAATCGCTCCATTTGCAAAATATAATTATTCATTATCTTTCTTACTATCTTCCTATTTCCTTTTGGATTACGAATTCCTAGATATATGTCCTTTAGAAGTAATAATAAATAAAGAGAAAGAATTATTCTTTTCATCCTTATCAATGAGATTACCTCCTTATTTTGATTTTGGAAGAGAATATATTCCTCACCTAGAGATATTTATTTCTTATTACTGCAAGGCTATTAATAAGGCACTAATTGAATCTAATAACATCATCAAGGAATCTAGCGTCAAAGGTGATAAGGATGTCTTATTAGGATTAAATAAGAAAGATATAGGATTAATCTCTTATTGCATTACCCATAAGAAATTCATCATCCGTAATAGCGAGCTTGCTAGTGAGTTCGATGTTACTCCTAGAGCTATCTCTAAATGGGCTAAGGAGTGGGTTGAAAAAGGTATATTAATCCCTGAATCAGGAAAACAAAGGACAACCTCTTATAGATTGTCACCTTTATATGCATCCTTAAAATTAAGTGATCTAAAATCTATTAATTAAGTGGTGGGAAAATTAATCTTGCTTCTTAATCCCTAAATCAGATTTCTCTTCTTCAATCGCAGCTTTAGTCTTCTCTATGAAAGTCTTCTTTCTAGGGGCAGGAGCTACTTTCTTTCTATTCATTGAATTAATCTTCTTACTAGCTAATTTATCTTCTTCGCTAGCTTTATTGATATTCATTTCCTTTGGAGAATTAACAACGATTTCATTATAGGTAATGTTGACTCCGTTTTTCTTTAACATCAAATAGATATCTCTAGTCATATCTCTTCCTATTTGGTATCTATCATCTTCAAGGCAATATGCAGCGAAAAGAAGTACAACACCTGAACTAGATAAATTAGACACTCCTTTATATTCGATTGGAGAAGTTAGTTTTGGTAAGGAACTAGATATAGAAGAAAGATTCTTCGCGATTATAGCCTCGACGTGTTCTAAATCCTCTTCATAGTTAATAGTAATCGTGCAGCTAGCAAAAGAAGGCTTATAAGAAAGGTTGACACAGGAATATATCTGCGAATTTGTAATGGATTTTAGATTACCTGCATAATCGCATATCTGGGTGGATTTTAATCCAATCGATACGATTTGACCCCTGAACCCATCGATAATTACACAATCACCGACTGAATAATAATCATCAAATACGATGAATATTCCTGATACGATGTCGCTTATTAGGCTTTGGCATCCTAAACCAATGATAAGAGTCAATATCCCAAGTCCTGCAACAATGGAACTAACATCAACTCCCCAAATTGAGAGAATAAATCCAATGGCTATCAATATAGTTAAGTATTTGATACAGCTAGAAATTAGAGATCCAATAGTCTGGGCTTTCTTCCCTCTTAGAGTAGTGGCTTTTATCAATACATTTAATAAGAAATAGACTAAGAAAGAAATGCTTATGGTCAATAAAGTCTCTAGCCATCTAGTAGAAGAATCCACCATGGCTTTATAAATAGATATAAATCCATTCCTATTTCCTTCTCCTAATATCTTGTCTCCAATTTGATCACCAAATATATCTCTAGCAAATATTAATAAAGACAAGATTACTATAAAGAAAATTGCGATTAGGATTGAAAAGATAAATTGCTTCTTTTCCTTCTTATTTTTCCTTAGCCAAAAATTAGAACTCATAAAGTTATGCTCCTTTTGTATATTTCCTTATTACCAAATATTGAACTAGAAGAAATTGTTATCTCATAACTAGAAGGTTCTAAAGATATATTTCCCTTATATTCTTTTATTTCATCTAGATCCAATTTATATATCTCTATATATTCATTAGATATAGTAAACCTAATATCTTCGATTCCTTTTCGCTCTAGCTTAAAGCTATAGGAAAGTGAATTGGATACTATATTTAATTCAGGAGGGGTAATGCTAACTTTTGGACTAATTAGCTCAAAAACAGATAGTCCTCCTAATATGGTCGTTAACGATATCGCGGCAACTTTAATGATATTATCCTTATCCCTTTTAAAGACGGCATAGTTAGTCTCACCATCTGCATAATTTAGCTTTGCCTCTAATTCATCGCTAGTAAGGGTATTGCCTACCTCTAATGAATTCTCCTCCAAATTATTAACTTCTAATGAAGAAGTGGATAAATTATCAAACATAGCCTAATTTAAGCACATAAAGACCCTTTTAACTAGGGAATGTCGATTAATAATTACTTTTTTAAGGAATCATTCATATAAGAATGTATAATCTTCCCTGTATGAAAAACCTTATTTTTGATTTAGATGGAACCTTATGGGACGCTACAGAAACAAATAGAAAATCATTTGAAGATGTAGGGAAGGAATTCTTTGGTCCAGATTATACTTTAACTTTAGAACAATTAAAACAAGAAATGGGCAAGACCATGGATGTCATTGCTAAAGATATCACTCCGGATGGGATTGATGAAATAACAATGAAGAAGTTTGCCTTTACTTGCTTTGCTAAAGAAGTATTTAATCTTGCTACTAATCCAGGAAAGCTATATGAAAATGAATTAGAAGTGCTAGAAGCATTAAAGAAGGAATATAACTTATATATCGTATCTAACTGCCAGAAAGGATATATAGATCAATATATAAATACAGTACCTCCTAATATGATTAAGTCTTTCCTTTGCTTTGGTGACACCAATGCAAGCAAAGACATAACTATATTGGAATTAATGAAAAGAGAACATCTAAAGGATGCAATATATATTGGGGATACCCTTGGGGATGAAATAAGTGCGCATAAAGCTAATCTCCCATTTATATCCGCTTGTTATGGATTTGGGACATGTGATAAACCTGAAGGTGTTATCAATTCTTTAACCGAATTAAAACCAGTCGCAGACTTAATTTATAAGGAACATTTTAATAAATAAATGAATTTTTAGTTTGAGTCTAATTGCAAAATACAAAAATTAAGTTTATAATTTTGTTGGTGGCAAGATATAATCCCTTGAGATTATTGATAACCACTAGAGGCCCGTAACTCTAGAAGCAAGCTGGATATTAGTCAGGACTAAATGCTTGAACTGCTTATATCCAACTTGGTTCCTATCATTCCCTACTGATGTGGGGATTTTTTTATTGTCGGGGCGGGCCACAAATCACTCCAACGCGAAACCGCAAATCACTCCAACGCGAAACCGCAAATCACTCCAACGCAGTACCGCAAAAGTCTCCAGAATTAATTGATAATTTTTATGGTATTATTTATAATAATAGGGAGGTAGCCCTATGAATAGATACAAAAAGAGAGTATTTGATGAACAATTGGAGTTTCAATTAAGAGTATTTGGGGCTGTTTTGATTACTGGTCCAAAAGGATGCGGAAAAACTAGAACTGCAGGCAAATTTGCGAAAACGAAAATTGAGTTCCAAGACGAAGATAGACGAGAGTATTATTTAGACCTGGCTAATAATTTTCCTTCTAAATTATTGGTTGGCAGGAAGCCTATATTATTCGACGAATGGCAAGATGCTCCTAAAATGTGGGGAGCAGTTAGAAATTTTTGTGATGCTTATCCCGAAAAGAATGGATTGTTCCTTTTGACTGGTTCTTCTTCAAATGGTGTAAACACACTACATACAGGGACACTTAGAATTTCCGAAATGGAAATGGTTCCTATGAGTCTTTATGAGACTGGTGAATCTAATGGAACTGTTAGCTTAAAATCCTTATTTGATAATCCAGACGGTTTTGTTCCGTCCGAGAGCAACTTGTCTATTGACGATTACATATTTGCGGTGTGTCGTGGTGGATGGCCTAAATCTATTTTTCAAAGAGGGAAAAAAGAGTCCTTATACATTGCAAAAGAGCTATATACACAAACGGGGAGAAGGGATATATCAAAAATAGACAATGTTAAGCGTAATTTAAATTGGGCTTATGCAATATTGAAGTCTTATGCTAGGAACATTTGCACTCTAGCAGATACTAAGACGATTTATACTGATGCTTTTCTTAATTGTGGAATTTCGGAATCATCTTTTTATGAATATGTAGATGCTTTGGAAAGACTGTGCATTATTAAAGACATAGACTCTTGGTCTCCGTTATTAAGAAGCAAAACAAATGTTAGGAGTGGACCAAAACGTAATTTTGTTGATCCTTCAATTGCAGCTGTTGCTTTGGGGGCGTCACCAGAAACTTTGAAATCTGATCGTAATACGTTAGGTTTCCTTTTTGAATCGTTGTGCATTAGAGATTTAAAAGCTTATTCGATTTCAAACGGCGGAACCATATCGTATTATCACGATAGATATGGTTTAGAAGCTGATGCCGTTTTGCATTTAGAAGACGGCAGGTACGCTTTGATAGAAATTAAATTAAGTGACCATCAAATTGACGAAGGCGCTAGACATTTGTGTGAAATAGAGAATTTGGTAAAAGATTTTAACAATAGGTATCCAAAAAACAAAATGAGATTGCCTGATTTAAAAATAGTGTTAACCGGCACTAGATTTGCCACCAGAAGATCTGATGGTGTGTTCGTAATACCAATCGGTTGCCTAAAAAACTAAACATTTAAGTTTGGGCTAACGCAACTACAGTTAGCTAAAAAATAGAGCATCACTGATAAAGCCGTAAGCAAATGGGAAACTGGTGAAGGCAACCCCGACATATCGCTTTTACCAGCTATCGCATCTATCTTTGACTGTACTATAGATTATTTATTAACAGGCAAAGAGCCTGAAGAAAAAAATAGTATTTATGTCAAAACTTGAGTTATGTGCCAAAAAAGATGATCCAACTATCTTGGATTCTCTAGATTTCGAAACTGCTAAAAAACAGATGAGAATGGTGTGTCGCTATTCTCTTATGTTAAAAAATATAACAGTTTCAAAGTGTTCAAAGCTATGTTGGATACTTGCAATCATCCGACTCATTACTCATGTTTCTTGAAAAATCGTATTGATGGCCAAGTCTTTGTATGGCTTATTAGATGCAACAAAGAAAGAACTGTAGCCAAAGGATTTAATTGCAATAACGAAATAAGACTATTTAACGATTTTGGCAATCCTATTTTTAATGGAATGAATAGACATGAGAAAAACAATCAATCTATCTCAAATGATTACGATATGGTTTTTAGCTATCTTGTAGAGAATTATGATGATTTAAAGCAAGAGCAAAAGGATTATTACTTTAATTTCGATGGTACAGGTATGCTTAAGAAAAAGGACTGTTGGTTTGATGCATATCCTTATTTCATCGATTATGCTTATAGATTGAATAAAGATTTATATAGAAAAATAATGACTAAAATCCCTAACCCAGAAGAATGGAGAAAGGCATTGAAAGAGGCAATGGAAAATACCTATGATCATTCTGATAGATTTTTTGTTGTAGAGTACGGATTCGTTAATACATTAAGGAGCACGTTTGATTGTGCTTTGAAAAACAATGATATTGAAGAAGTAAAACTTATTAATAGATATCTTGCAAGACCTCTAGATGATTACGAATTTAACAGAGAATTAATTATGAAAGACAATTCACTTTCTAAAAAAGGAAAAATGCTTAAATTATGTCAAAGAGACTGTTTGGTTATCATTGATATATTGCTGCAAACCGGTGACTTAAAGACAGTTACAAGCGTTTTGGAAGAGGGCTATGTAACTTATAACGAATTCTTTAACGAATTACTGGAAAGAAAAATAGAGATCTGTATAGATTTTTTGTCGACCATCAAATGGCGGTTATTTATATAATGATTTTTGTTTTGAAGATGAATATGGATTCTCTTCTCAAATTGACCATATCCTAATAACACTTGGAGGAGTGTTCATTATCGAAACCAAAAACATGGTTGGAACTATTTATGGGGATAAAGATAATGAGCAATGGGAATGCATCAAATATCAAAACGAGAACACATATGAAAAGATTATTAGGAATCCGCTTATCCAAAACCAAGGACATATTAATCATCTAAGGGAAATGTTTGCATCTATCCCTCCTAAAATGACTTCAATGGTTATATTTATAAATACTGATATTTCTTATATTGATAGCAATCTAGTCTATAACCTTCCTGATGTGATTAGATATATAGAAGAAACTACTATAAATTCTAAATGTTCAAGAGAATATGTAGAAAGAATCAATGACCAGATTAGGGATATTCAAAGTAAATATTCAATTCCTATTGATAGACATATAGAGAATATAAAGAATAGATATAGGCAAGAGTTATAATGCTTATGGTGAATACTTATTCTTTAATGACTTTTAAGTAATCGTAGAATCTAGGCAGTTTAAGCGAAAGAATTCCATAAGAAGGGGAGTATAGTATCCCTCTTTTTATTAATCTATCCCTATAAACGGAAAATGCCTTTTTGTTCATCTTGGTAGTTTTGATTAAGTATTCGACTTTTGTTTTCTCGTCGGAATTGAACGCTAATAAAACGTCTTTATC
The DNA here is from genome assembly GCA_052273085.1 of Candidatus Alloenteromonas sp. Taxonomy (GTDB): domain Bacteria; phylum Bacillota_I; class Bacilli_A; order RFN20; family CAG-826; genus Alloenteromonas. The sequence goes on along the minus strand of DAVZIW010000019.1, from coordinate 5,927 downwards.
TTTATCGCTCAACTCGTTCCAAATTTTATCGTAGACATATTCTTGTAGATATTGGTCGTAACTAGCTAATAAGGCATCATCTACAATGCAATTCTCCTTTTCAAATAATAGGTATCCTAAAACCTGATAGGCATATGCATAGCCTTTTGTTAGATTTGCTAATTTAATAGATGCATCAACATCAATATTGAATACTTCTTTATATTTGGCGGCGATAGATGCAATGCTTAAAGGCTCTAGATTGATTTTTGGGGCCCTATAAAGAAATGTTAATGATTTATTATTTTGAAGTTCGTAGATATTTTGATATAGACCAGTCATCAATAAGTTTATTGGATATCTATTTCTTAGCAGTAGTTGGAATGTCTGGGCAAATGGCTTCATATATTGATTATTCAAGGCCTCATCTACGCATATTAATACTTTCTTTTTCTTTTGAATCTTTTGTAACAAAATCTCAATCAAAGATACTACGTTAGTAACTGGTTTGCTCCCACTTATAGAAAAAGATATACCCTGAAATGAAAATCCAAATGTCTTATTGTCGAAAATCCTGTGTTTTAAGCTTGAATCATATAATCTAGAAGCAAGTTGATCCAACATGTCGGCTTCTGATATTAGATTTATGACCACCCAATCATTTTTAGATTCAAAGTGCTCTGCAACATGGGTTAACAAAACTGTTTTTCCGGTTCCTCTAACCCCCGTTATCATAAAAATATGATTCGTACCTTCTTCAAATGAAGAGATTATTTCTTCGGATTGTTTCAATCTTGATATGTAGTTATCTGGCTTTAGGCCGAATGTTAATTCAAATGGATTTGTTTTCATTTTTAGACTTCTTTAGACTTTAAATATATTTTTAGACTCCTTTAGACTTTTGTCAATGCCTAAATCCAAAAAAACAAAGCATAAGCGTGTTAGTCTTTTGCTTTGTTACGTATGTTATGACTATTCCAAGTTCTTGATTTATATCACTGGCTTTGTTTATATCAAGAAAAACTCCCTAGGAAAAAGTGCACGAACATCGAAAAACTCCCTAGGAAAAAGTGCACAAACGTCAAAAAACTCCTTTGGAAAAAGTGATTAAAATGGTATTATTTACTCGAAGGAAGGCCGTATGTTAGAGAGAAAAATTACTAAGTATTTATCTGAATGGAAAAATAATCCCCAAAAAACACCACTTGTTATTAAAGGATTAAGACAAGTTGGCAAGACTTTTGTGGTTAAGGAATTTGCTAAAGCCAACTACGATAATGCCTTTATCTTAGACTTTAGAAAACAAACTAGTCTTCAAACTATTTTCGAGGGCGACTTTAACATTGCTAATATCGCTCTTTCGATTTCTGCCTTGCCATCGGATAACAGGGTTATTAAAAAGTCCAAGATGGTTCCTTACAAAACACTGTTAATTTTTGATGAACTTCAGGATTGCCCTAACGCAAGGTCTTCTTTGAAATATTTTAAAGATGATGGAAAATACGATGTTATATGTACCGGTTCATTGCTGGGGGTTGATGGTTATAGGATTGGCAAAGCTCAATCCCGTGGCATAGCGGTTGGTTCAGAAGAACAAATCGAAATGTACCCTCTTGATTTTGAGGAATTCCTATGGGCACTTAACATAGATAGAAATGTCATTGAGAATTTAAAGTATTGTATTGACAATAAAAAGCAATTGCCCACATTTTTGCATACAACGTTTTTAGAACTGCTACGAAAATATATTTGCGTTGGCGGCATGCCAGAAGTAGTAAACAAATTTGTGGAAACAAACGATATTGCCGAAGTTAGGAAAATTCAACTTAGATTGCTTAGAGATTACAAATCAGATTTCGGGACCCATTTAAATGATAAAAATGAAATTGTCACCGATGAATTGGAAAAAACGAAAATTATGGATGTTTTCGATTCTATCCCTAAACAACTGGCTAAAGACAATAAGAAATTCCAATATTCTATGGTTGATAAAAAAGCCAAAGCAAGAACTCACGAAGATGCAGTTAGATGGCTTAAAAACTATGGTTTGATTGATGTCTGCTATAACTTATCGACTATAGAAGAACCATTTGACTTCTTTGCTATCAAAGATCAATTCAAGGTTTATGTTTCAGACATTGGCCTTTTAACAGGCATGCTTGATAAAGATATTCCGTTTAAAATTTTATCTAATGAGCTTGGAATGGGAAAAGGAATGATTTATGAGAACCTCATAGCGGAGGCCTTACATAAATTGGGCAGACCATTATTCTATTTCTTTAAGGATAGTGGTTTAGAGGTCGATTTCGTTTCTAAAATTAATTCGACGCCTTATTTAATCGAAGCAAAACCTACAAGTGGCAATGCAAAGTCTGCAAAAATGGTTTTGTCTAATCCGAAATATAAAGTGGATCATTTATTAAAGATGACCGCTCAAAATATTGCGCTTATTGAACAAAACTTCACCGTTCCTTATTACTCGGCTTTTTATATATTGAGCGAATAGAGTGTTGCGTGGGCCTTTTACGTTCTTAAGGTTTTAAAAACTCCCTATTTATTTATCTTTAAATAAGGGTACTTGAATATTTATCAAAACTAGAAGAAAATTTCTCTATCAAAAGAGAACACCTATGGATATAAAAGAATTAAATTCAACTAGCGAAGATTATAAAGATAGACTTACTTCCTTGATGGACAAGGCTGACGACGCTCTTTCTAATGGAATAAAAGAATATGAAACCTCATTAGAAGATGTAGTCGACAAAGTAAAGTCTACTAAAGATGAACTTGTTAACGAAGTAGATGCTTCTATTAAAGAAGATAAAGATAGCAAGGCGAATAAGGTATTAGAATTTTTTAAGAAGGTGTTTTCTTCCTTTGGATTAGATAAATAATTATGGCAAATAAAGTTAGCAAGAAAGAAAAGAAAGAGTTAGATGAATTAGAAGATGAATTGGTCTTTCTCTCTTCTAAGAAGAAAGAGCTTGAGCAGTCCCTTCTAGTTTTAAAAACGGAAAATGATTCAAAAGAAGAAAGACTAGAATCTAAATTGAAAGACGATTATTCTTCCTCGCTTAAATTAATTAATGAAGAACTTGCTTCACTTACTAAGCAAGAAGAAGCCTTGATGGAATCATTTTCTAAATTATTAGATTCCTTTAATGATGATTCTAATGATATCAAGATCTATCTTTCTTTGTTAAAGGGAGGAAAAAAGGATGAATAAATTGGAATTAGAGAATTCTATCGCCTCTCTTACTAAAGAAAATGCTTCCATTAAGGAAGAGATAGAAAAAGAAAACAAAAGGAAAGATGAATTAGATAAGATTAATTCTATTGTTAAACCTAATCTAGCTAAATCTAATGAAGTTTTATCTAGGTGTTCCTCTTTTTATTCCGTCTTGATGGATAACAAAGTCGAGCTAGTCAAATTAAAAGAGAAGATAAAGAAGAACGATGAAGACAAGAAGACTTTAGATGAATTTAGTTCAACTTTACACGCTTCACTTCAATCTATATCCATATTCTTAAATAACAATCTATTAGCAAAGGCTAAATCTACCCTAGATGAATTGAATAAGGAAAAGAAAAAGATATCATCTTATTCTTGCTATCCTTGTTATATCTATCTAAATGAAGCCCTAGATTATATAAATGCGAAGATTATATTAAAGATGTTTGCTTCTTTCCCATATTCATTAGAAGAGTCTAATGATTTAATCAAATTAATAACATCTTTGACTACTTATTATCATGAAGAAATACTTAAGGGTAATCTATTAGATTCTGCTTATGTATATCTATTAAGAAAGAAAGAAGAAGAGGAATCTAATTTAATCCATTCTTCTTCTAATCTAATTAATTACCTTTCTTTCCTAGAAGAAGTAGATAAGCGTATTCCTTCTCCTTCCTTAGCGTTAATCAAGGAAAAGGAAATATCAAAGAAAATCGCCATTAATGAATATAATGAATTAGCCAAATTCTATTTTGAGGATGAACCTAATATAGAATGTTCATTATCGTTATTTAGGTTAAAAGATAAATTCAATAAGGAAGATATTAGCTTCTCTCCATATATCGATAATGAAAATGAAGAAAGCTTCCGTTTATGCTTCCTTTCTAATGTAGCCTTAAGAAAAGATGTATCTAGCTATAATGACCAAGTATTAGTTTTAGCAAAGAAGGCAAATGAAGGGGATAAAGAATCCTTTAATCTTCTTGTATCCCTTTTATGCATGAAATTAATTGATTCGACTAAATTTGATTTAACTTTGAAGTCATTAAGAGGGTTTTCTTTCTCAATGTTACTTAAATTATTCTCTAATGTAGTTAAATCTAATCTAGATGAAGAAAAGCAAGTCTTGTTATTTAATCTACTAGAAAAGGTCAAGACTAGAAAGAAAGTAGTGGACCTAGAAGAAGCTGCAGAGCCTCTATATTACCTTTCTTTCCATATAGCCCCGTCATTAAAAGATAAATTCAATCTTATGAAGCAAGATTTATTACGTTCGCCTAAAGCCCATAAGATTAAGACTAAATCTAAAATCAATGAACTTCATTATCTATATAAAGAAGATCCTCTTGTCTATCAACCTATTGGAAAGAAATTAAAAGATACAACAGTTAGGAGTTATGATGCCTTAAATATCGTTAGCTTCTATTTCCTGACTGCTGTTATACCTGCCTTAGTCTCTATCATTTCTTTATTGTTATTCTATTTCTTGCATATAGAAAATTATGCGACTTCATTTATATATGCACTTCCATTATCTATATATGTCATCTTCTTTGGACTTATCGGATATAGCTATTTTGGTAAGGATGAGAAGGGTTCAGCCTTATTTAGGCTTATAATGGGTATTGACGGAATTATTAAGACCTTAATTGCCCTAATTTACTTCATCATTCCTACGAAATTGCCATCTCTCTCATTGTGGAGCATGCCCCTTTTTGTGAGTGGAATTTTCTCCTATATTGCCTCTTTAATATTTTTTAAGGAAAGAAAAAAAGTACCCTCTTATATAATATTCTTGTCCGAATTGGCGTTGGTACTTCTTTCTATCGTGTTCATCATCATCGATTTAAGAAGTTCACTGATTTCTTAATTTATGGTCGAGAAAAAAATCAAGGTTATCATTTCTACAATTACGTTTGCTTTAATAGGTATCTCCATGTGCCTGCTTTTAGCATATTCTTGTTTAAGGCTAGTAACCTTATTTTCTTCTCCAAATTCAGTAAGTAACGAATTTGCCCCGCTTCATTTTACGGCTGGAGTATCTGGCATCATTACATCTATATTGGGACTTGTATTATCGATATGTTATTTCTCTTTATCCATCAAGGGTCATAAAGACGATAAAAGCATATATAACTGGTATGCGATTATATTTGCTGTCTTCTATTTCTATAAATCCGTGACTATATTCTTCTATGTATATGTATTGACTAGCAATAACAAACCATTTGATTTGATTTCTATTGCTATCCCAATTCTATTTATCTTGTCGTTTATCTATTCCATATTAGTTCTAGTCTTCAACAAGATCTACCTAAAGAAGATTTTCTCATTAATGCATTCATTTTTATCACTTTTATCGTTTTCTATATTAATTTTTTATGAAGCTAGCGGATTTCCTTTAGCGATTTCCATTTTCTTTGCTATAGTTAATCTAGCTACATTTATATCTAGCTTGCTTGGGCTACCTTGCTTAAGGATAAGATTAAGCAAAAATAGCAAAATCAAGATTCAAGATATAGAGAATAGCTATGACAGAAAGGAGATTGACGAGCAGACTTTGTGCCTAGAATCTATTAGGGTTCTCCTTAAAGAAAAGTAAAATAAGCACGAAAAACTCAAAAACTCTTAAAAAGTCATGCTTAGTTTGTCATAATATCTCGACTTTTGCAAAATAAAATGAAAAAAGGACGTAAAGTGTAGTAACCATCGT
>DAVZIW010000018.1:0-17288 GCA_052273085.1 Candidatus Alloenteromonas sp. | reverse complement strand
CGGCTGTTTCTTACTTCTAGAACAATTTAGAGGGATTTATTCTGCAAAAGTTCCGTTTCTTCAGTAGAAAAATGATTGTCATAATAATCATTTCTCATGATAACCATGCTTTCAAAACCATTCTTGGTAACGAATATAGGTCCGTTTTCTTCTTTAACTAGTTTTTCGATTTTTGATGTATCTCTAAGAGATGTAATTGGGATGATTTTTGTTTTCATGACATTATTCTAGCATAATAATGTACAAATTAATATTTTCATTTTATGAAAGGAATGCATTATAATCCTCTTAATATGGAACAAATTAAAGAATATTTAACTATAAATAATGTTAGACACGTTTTAGCGCATATCGAAGGCACTTCTTCTATTGCCCTTTTATTCGTTCATGGAGGACCAGGCGAACCAAATAGGCACAAGATTGAAAAGAAACTAATCGATTTAAGAAAGCATTTCCAAATATTCGCATATGATGAAAGAGGCTCTTTAGATTCTTGCCCAAAAAACTATAAGGAAGTAGATTATTCTCCTAGCATTTTCGTTTCTGACTTAATCGGAATCGCTAGCTATATTAAAAAGAAATATAACTATGAAATTGTTTTGATCGGCGAATCCTGGGGTTCATTCATTTCTTCTTTAGCAATTGCATCTAAGCCAGATTTATTCAAGGCGTATATAGGTTATGGCCAACTTTATTCAATCAAAGAAACAATTAAGTGGCAAAAAGAAGCAATGGAAAACAAATTTAAAAACAAACCGATGCTACTTAAAAAGCTCAATTCAGTTAAATATGATGAAGAAGGGTATTTATTAACACAGGAAGATTCTGATATTTTTCATTCTCTTCTATATCCCCATTTTGAGCCTAGAAGCTATAAAAACTTCTATTTAAGAGAGATAAAGCCCTTACTAGATGCCCCTTGTTATGAAAAAGAAGGGAAGCGACTTTATAAGAAATCTAGAATTGTTTCTAGCATGAAGTCTATCGGGGAACACGAAAGAGAAATTGAACTCCCAAATAAGTTAAAATATGAGATCCCCTACTTCATATTCCAAGGAAAAAAAGATTTCATTACCCCTTATGAAATTGCATTAAAACACTTCCAGAATATAGAGGCTCCTAGAAAAGAATTTGTTACTTTCGAACGTTCATTCCATTTACCTGCATTCGATGAAAATAGAAGATTCATGAATGAAGTAATTCGTGTTATTAAAGATCTATAGAATTGGATTTAGCAAATATATAGGCTTTCTTGACTACTTCTCTATCTGAATCAAAAGAGAGTACCCTCATGCAATCTTCTGGCTTAATCCAATAAGCATCAGAAACTTCTTTTTTATCAACGCTTATTTTATCGTCCTTGGCTTTTGCTAAATAGAAAACCACTTCTTTATTTATTCCTTCAAAAGGAGAATACCAAATAGATGTTTTAAAAGAGGGAATTAGTTCAACATCTAGATTTAATTCTTCTTTAATTTCTCTTCTAGCAGTATCTAGTTCATCTTTATCTTCTTTTTCAACATGTCCTTTTGGAATTGAATAATGTCCTAAAGACATATGTTCTACTAATACTTTTCCATTAGAAAAGACAACAGCCCCAACTGATTTTTCTTGTTTTCCTAATATTGAGGAAAGACATTTAACCTCGTCATCGCTTAATCCTATATATTCAAAATAATTCTCTAAGGAACCATATACTTTAATAAAAGCATCATATACATCCCTTAGGTATTTTATATTTGGAGTAAGTACTACTTCAGGAACTTCTGGATGAAATTCCCTGGTATTCTTTGTCATCTTCACTAAATAAGGGAAAGAGGCCATATAATCGGCATTGATATCATCGAAATCAACTCCATTAGCAAGCAATACCATCATGATAAAGCAGCCGGTTCTATCTTTCCCAGCCGTGCAATGAAGCAATAATGGCTTAGGTGAATTTATTATGGCCTTAAATATATTTCTTGCTTTAAGAGGGTCTTCTAGCATCTCTAGATAGCTATCTATCCCATCTTCATAGGAAGAAGGGACTCTTCCGTTCCCGTTAACGGGTAAAAAGACCGTATGAAATCTAGGATCTAAACTAGTTTTATCAGGCAAATTGGCTTTTGCCTCATTGTCTCTTAAATCTATTATGGTCTTAATTCCTAAGGAAGCGATTTTATCTACATCTTCCTTGCTTGCATAAGATAAGGAAGCACTGCGATAGATTACTCCAAAGGAAGTCTCTCCATATCTAGATTGGTATCCGCCTATATCGCGGAAGTTTTCGATTTGTTCAAAATTAATTCTTCTTGGCATGGTAGAAATTCTATACTCTAAACGAAAGAAAAGGAACCACAATGGTTCCTAATCGTTTATTTGCTTTCTTCAGTTGGCTTTGTGCCGTTTTGTTTTTGGAGTTCACCAAGGATAGAAGTAAGGAGTTCTTCAGTTGTTGGCTTTTTAGGAGCTGGTGCTGGTGGAACAGGTCTTTCTTCTGGATGACGTTGATAATATTCTTCTTGCATCTTGGCTTTGTATTCGTCTCTTTTCTTAGTGATATATTTAGAAACTTTGACAATAATGAATAAGGTCAAGGCGATGATTAAGAAGGAAATTATGGCATTGATGAATGTTCCCCAATCGATGAAAGCGGATTGGTTATAAACATAAGTAGTTCCATGTAATTGATATAATCCAAGCAAGGAATTCTTCCATTGGACAAATGAATCAGATTCAACAGTAATTGTAGCACCTGATTCATGAGCATACTTTATTACCATTTCATTTAAAGTGCTGGCATCAAATTTTTGTCCGATATTTGCTACACCAGCTTGGGCAGGATTAGAAGCAGGAAGTACGGTGATTAATCCTTTAATACCACCAGGGACTCCCCAAGTGCAAACACTCATCAAGATGTTAACAAGTGCAGTTACAATAGCATTGAAGGCACCACCGATGATAACACCGACTGCCATATCAAGGATATTGCCTCTAGTAATGAAAGCTTTGAATTCAGCCCAAAGACCTTTAGTTTTCTTTACTAATTCAGGGTCCTTTTGTTTTCTTTTTTTGCTTTTACTCATTTTTTTACCTCTTTTTAAGCGCATTTATAATAGGTTTATGAATTTTTAAGTTCAACATTTTTAATGCTTTTAATATAGATGCAATTTGATGAAAAAATGGAGTAAACCCTAAAAACGAGCGACCCGTATATTAATTAAGCAAGCATTTTATTTACAGTTTTTCAGTTTTAAAGTATTCTTAAATTATGAATTTTGATTGGTTTACTTTAGGCTTTTGCATAATCATCGCCCTATCTATGCTCATAGGCTTCTTCAAGGGCGGACTTAAGACGGTTATAAAACTTGCTATTGTCGGAGTTTCTATTCTTATAGCTATATTTGTTTGCGATAAGGTAGCACCTATGTTTAGAAATGGCGAGACAGGAAACTATTTCTATAACTTAGTTTATGGGGCAATTGAGAAGAACTCTCCTGACGTTGCTAAAAACTATTCTGCTCCGATAGTAGCAAGCGGCATCGCTGATACAAGTATCATCCAAGCGATGGCTGATGCTGGAATACCTGAAAGCATCCAGCAAAACTTACTCCAATTAATTAAAGATACAGCAAGTCAAGTTGGAACATTAACCATTAATCCAGCCTCTGTAATCGCATCTACTGCTGCCGATTATATTTGCATTGGTTTAGGATACATAGTTTTATTCGTTGGTTCCTTAATTGTATTGTTCTTAATTTACTTTGTTGTATGCGTCTTATTAAAGGTTTCTGGAAAGAAGCCATCTACATTTTCAAGGATACTTGGCATCATAGTTGGTTTAGTAGAAGGCATCTCCGTTTGTTGGTGCATATGCTTAGCCACGAATTTCGCTTTAGCGTCAGATAATTCGGTTTCAGAAGTAATCAAACAAATGATTAAATTCGATGATCCGAATTATTGGTCATTAGCCAAATGGATGATAACAACCGATTTCGGTTATAGTTCAATACTAAATTTATTCTTAAAATAACATTGAGTAAAAATAGTTAAGACATGTATTAAAAGTTAAATTTTTTTCATATTTTCATAACATAAAAAAGTTCGATTCTAACTAAATAAATTTAACAAACTTGTACACTGTCACAAAAAAGAATTTTCAAAGGCTCTTTTTTGACGAAAAATTCGTCCTAATAAACTACTAATGTTTTCTCTATTATTCCCATAACATCGAAACCTTTGATGAAATGAATATTTTTCAAGCATTAAAAATTGCCGTTTTTTACGTTCCTGAGCATATCGATTTGCATTTTAAATTAATGAATTTATTATATGCTAGCAAGGTCCGAAGACGAGGGCCCATAAAGCCCTCATTAAATAGGCTTGAAGCACTAAAATGGTTTTAAGAGCCTCGTCTTTCGAAGACTATTGTGCGATTGGAAGGGATATTATGTTACAAGTACAAAAAAGAAGCGGGGATTTCGTTCCATTTGACCTAAAGAAGATTGAGTCAGCCATTGGCAGGGCTTTCGCTGCCGAACACAAGGAAGTAACTCCAGATGTGTTAGAGTTATTAGCCTTACGTGTTACTAGCAACTTCTCCAATAAGGTTAAAAACGAAATCGTAACCGTAGAAGATATTCAAGACTCTGTCGAAGTAGTCTTGATCCAAACTGGCTTTGTAGACGTTGCAAAGTCTTATATGGACTATAGAACAAAAAGAGCTGCCATTAGGCAAGTAAAGAGCACTACTCTTGATTTTAAAAATGTCGTTGATTCTTATTTAAAAGTCGCTGACTGGCGTGTTAAGGAAAATTCCACTGTTACTTATTCAGTAGGTGGTTTAATTCTTTCTAACTCCGGTGCTGTCACTGCTAATTATTGGCTTTCTGAAGTCTATGACAAAGAAATTGCAGATGCGCACAAAAACGCCGATATCCATATCCACGATTTATCCATGCTTACTGGATATTGCGCTGGTTGGAGCTTAAAGCAATTAATCAAAGAAGGATTAGGTGGAGTCACAGGAAAGATTACTTCTGCCCCTGCCCGCCACTTAATGACCTTATGCAACCAAATGGTCAACTTCCTTGGTATCATGCAAAATGAATGGGCTGGCGCTCAAGCTTTCTCTTCATTCGATACCTATCTTGCTCCGTTTGTTAAAGCAGATAACTTAACCTACAAAGAAGTAAAGCAATGCATCCAATCCTTCATATTTGGTGTTAATACACCTTCTAGATGGGGTACCCAATCTCCATTTACAAATATCACTTTAGACTGGACCGTTCCTGAAGATATGGTTAATTTACCTGCAATCGTTGGTGGAAAAGAAATGGATTTCACCTATGGCGATTGCAAAAAGGAAATGGATATGGTCAACAAGGCCTTCATCGAAACCATGATTGAAGGTGATGCCGAAGGAAGAGGGTTCCAATACCCAATCCCAACCTATTCAATTACAAAGGATTTCGATTGGTCCGATAACGAGAATAACCGTCTGCTATTCACAATGACCGCTAAATATGGCACCCCATATTTCTCTAACTACATCAATAGCGATATGAAGCCAAGCGATGTTAGATCCATGTGCTGCCGCTTAAGACTAGACTTAAGAGAATTAAGAAAGAAATCTGGTGGATATTTCGGTTCTGGCGAATCTACTGGTTCAATCGGTGTTGTTACAATCAACATGCCTAGAATTGCCTACTTATCAACCGATAAGGCTGATTTCTATGCTAGATTAGATAGATTAATGGATATCTCCGCTAGATCGCTTAAAGTAAAACGTGAAACAGTCACCAAATTACTTGAAGCAGGATTATATCCATATACAAAGCATTACCTAGGTTCATTCAAGAACCACTTCTCCACTATCGGATTAGTAGGCATGAACGAAGCTTGTTTAAATGCTAGATGGATCAAGAAAGACCTAACCAATAAAGAAGCCCAAGAATTCACTGTCGAAGTCTTGAATCACATGAGGGAACGTCTATCTGATTACCAAGAAGCCTATGGAGACCTCTATAACCTAGAAGCCACCCCAGCTGAATCCACCGCTTTCCGTCTTGCTAAGCACGATAAGGCTAGATATCCAGATATCATCACCGCCTCCAAAGATGGAGATACCCCATTCTATACCAACTCTTCTCACTTACCAGTTGGCTATACCTCCGATATCTTCCAAGCTCTTGATATTGAAGATCAATTCCAAACTCTATATACATCAGGAACTGTCTTCCATGCATTCTTAGGACAACGTTTGCCAAACTGGGAATCCTGCATGAAGTTAGTTAGGAAGATTGCTGAAAACTACAAACTTCCATATTACACAATGTCTCCAACTTATTCCATTTGCCCAGATCATGGTTATCTAACTGGCGAACAATGGAAATGCCCACATTGCGGAAAGGAAACTGAAGTCTATTCTAGAATAACTGGTTACTATAGACCTGTTAAGAACTGGAATGCTGGTAAGACACAAGAATTCAAGCAAAGAAAGACTTACGAATTGAAGAAAGGTGAAGAACCTCATCAATTTGAAGAAGTCTGCAAATGCGAAGAACACACCGAAGCCAAAGCCGAGACTCCGAAAGTAAATGAATTATTGTTATTTACCTCCCCGACTTGCCCAAATTGCAAGGTAGCTAAGATGCTTCTAGATAAAGAAGGAATCAAATACCATCAAATAGATGCCTATGCCAATAAGGAAATGAGCGAAGCCTACGGAATACAAAATGCCCCAACACTACTTGTTCCAGAAGGCGATTCATTCAAGGCCTACGATAATGCCTCATTAATCAAAGGCTATATCGAAACCTCAAAGAGAAACTAAAAAACATGGGCCCATGAATTTGGGCCCTTATTTGTTAAAGGAATAATTATGTTTGATACAATAATAATCGGCGCTGGCCCTGCTGGAATGTCAGCCGCCTTATATTTACTTAGAGAAGGAAAGAAAGTCCTTCTAATCGAAAAAGAAACAATAGGAGGACAGATTGCTGAGTCTCCAAGGCTAGAAAACTATCCTTCAATACAATCTATTTCAGGAATGGATTTTGCTTCCAACCTTTTTGATCAAATATCCTCTTTAGGAGTCGAGTTTGATCTAGATGAAGTTATTGCAATTACCAAACTAGAAGAAAGACATTTCAAAATCAAAACCAATTACAATGAATATGAATCTAAATCCATCATCATTGCAACTGGTTGTAAGCATAGAAAATTAGGTCTTCCTAACGAAGAAAAATTAACCGGAAAAGGTGTTAGCTATTGTGCCGTCTGCGATGGAGCCTTTTACCAAGGAAAAGATGTTTGCCTTATCGGAGACGCAAATACAGCCGTCCAATATGCAATAAGTCTATCTTCCATCTGCAAGTCTGTTACAATCGTTACTTTATTCGATAAATTCTTTGCAGATGAAATCTTGATAAATAAATTAAATACTTTGCAAAACGTGAAGATTTACCATGATTTTGCTTCTAAAGAATTAATTGGAGACCATAATTTAGAAGGCGTTAAATTTGTTAATACTAAAACCAATCAAGAAATGGTTATTAACTGTGAGGGCCTATTTGTTGCCATAGGTCAAATCCCAGATAACAATAAATTCTCTTCTTTAGTAGACCTCCAAAATGGCTTTATAGTTACTGATGAATCAAAACAAGCAAAAACTCCTGGTGTCTATGCAGTTGGCGATTGTACCGTTAAAAAAATTAGGCAAGTAGTCACTGCTACTAGCGATGGAGCAATTGCTGCTATGGCATGCGAAAAATATGTCGATTCTTTAGAGAAACCTAATTCTCCTCATATCCCCTTAGCTTAACGTTAGGGATATATTCCCTTAATATTTCTATAAATCTATTGGCCTGCTCCAATTCGATTGGATGTAGGCCTTTTTTTATACAGTTTTCGTTATCAATATATTGTTGAAGGAAATATCTATTAGCACCTTTTATCCAAACCCCGATTTGCTTCATATCTTCTTCGTTATGAAATTCGCTCATTATCGTAGTTCTAAATTCATAACCAACTTTATTAGATAAAAGGAAGGCAATAGATTCTTCAATTGGACTTAAATCAAAGTCTTTAATCCCGATGGTTTCAGCATATTTAGATTTAGAATTCTTTATATCCATGGCAACATAATCCACTAAACCCTTGCTAACTAAATCTTTTAATATAGATGGCCTAGAACCGTTGCTATCTAATTTAACTTTATAACCTAATGACTTTATAAAGATGAGTTTTTCTTCTAAATCATCCATTAAAGTAGGCTCTCCGCCAGATATACAGACGGCATCTAAAACCCCTACTCTTTTCTTTAGATATTCTTTTATTTCATTAAAAGGAATAGTTACGCATCTAGAAGGATGCAAAACCAAATCACCATTATGGCAAAAAGGACATCTAAAATTACAACCAGATGTGAATAGAGTTGTTGTTAGGTTATCGTCAAAGTCTACTAGGGAAAGCTTTTCCCATCCTGAAAATTCCATATCAAAATTTTAAAACTTATTAAGACAAAGGTAAACAAAAAGGCCTCACTTAGAGGCCCCATGTATCAATTAATTGATTATTCAGCTTTGTTTTCTTCGGTTGGTTCAGTTGGTTCTTCTTTATTTTCTTCATGTTCTGCAACAACATTATCAGAAGTTGGAGTTTCTTCTTTGACATCGCAAGCATCTACGAAATCCTTTTTAACGGATTCGACGGCTTTGACAACCTTCCTAGCCTTAACCAAGAAAGCAATGGTGAAATAGATAACTCCTAGCCCGGCAGCAAGAAGAAGGATGCCTAGAACGATAAAGACAAGCATTCTGATGTTTTCGCTCTTAGTTAAGAAGACCAAGGCAATGATGCCAAGAGCAAGTCCGATAGCAGCAATTAAGAAATAGACAACTGAAACGCCAACACTTTGTAATTTCTTAACAATGTAGACGATTCCATAAACCGCCATGATGATAGATAAGACGATTAGGAATATTCCGACAAATCTACCAATGGCTTCAAATAGAATATCGCCCTTAGAAAGATCTTGTTGAAGGAAAACTAGCCCAATGCCAAGAGTTAATTCACCTGTACCGCTAACAGCAGCGGCAAAATCAGTCTTTATTAACTTGAGATCCCCAAGCCCAAATACCGATATTACATTAAGAGCAAGTCTTAAAACGGCATCGATGATGACTAAAATAGCAACAATTAAAACACATGTGGATTGGAAACTAGAATTATTTGAATAAGTACAAAACAACACGCCAGCTGTAATTAAAAGTAAGCCTTCAACAATATTCCAGATTGTCCAACCAATTTTTCCTTTTCTAAACATGTTTGTTTCCTCCTGAAAACTATTCTACGCTAGTAGAAGTATCTTTTTCATTGTCATTTTCTTCTTTTTGTCCAATTTTCTTAATTTCTTCTGGTTCAACTACTTCCGCCTCAATTGAATCATCTTTATTTTTATCTTGTTTATCCTTCTTAGATTTTTTGTCTTTCTTTGAATCTTTATTCTTGTTACCAGTTGTAGCTACTTCATATTTTTTCTTGCTCTTCTTAAATTGAATAGTAGCAATAATAGCTTGAGCAATAGCAGCTAGAACCATGATAATCCCGACTAAAAGAACTGTAATTCTATTAGTAGTACCGACATCATCCCCGAAATACATAACCAATATGGTGATGCCGACTGCAACTAATATTGCTCCAAACAATATTTCTAGTATTGGCATGAATAATTTCGATGTTTTCTTAACAATGGTAAATATAGAGAATAAGACTAATAGCAATCCAATTACGATAAGCAAAACAGCAATGAACTTAACTAATATATCTATAAATACAGTGTAGGAAAGGATTATGGTCACACCCATTGCAACTTCAAATCCCGCTACTAGCATTATCGATTCTTCACTACTAGAAAAAGAATAGAAAGACATGACTAATCTTAATATTCCATCAAGCACGACAAATATCCCTACCACTAATGAAAGTACTAAATTAATTGGAGAATCAGCTGAGACGTTTCCAGTCGCTGAAAAAACTACGCCACATATACCAGCAGCTAATAAAAGGAAGGCTTCTATATAATTCCAAGTAGCCCAAACCTTGTACATTTTTCTTTCATTTGCTTTTTCTTCCATATTTAATAATTCCTTTTTTATGAAAACCAAGTAAAGTATATCCCATGGAGGAAAAAAAGAGTATTTCTATGAACAAAAAATTAGAAAAGGCTTATGCCGAACTTATAGTCAAAAGCGGTTTGAACCTCAAGAAGGGCCAATCCGTTATCATTAAATCCAATGTCGATATCGAAGATTTCACTGCTTTAGTAGTCAAACAATGTTATGAAGCAGGTGCAAAATACGTTCATGTCCTTTGGCAATCCGAAAAAGTAAACAAAGTCCAAATGAAGAAAGCCAAGACTAAGGCTTTATGCGAAACTCTTCCAATGGACATTGCTTACCAAGAATGGTTTACATCTACATTACCAGCCTATTTATGGCTAGATTCAGATGACCCAGATGCCAATAAAGGAATCAATGCTGAAAAAGCAGCCAAGGTTAAAAGAGAAAAGTACCTTGCCGTTGCTTCTTTAATTGAAAAAAGGGAAAACAAATATCAATGGTGCATTGCTGGAGTTCCATCTAAAAAATGGGCCAAGAAAGTATTCCCAGAACTAACTAGATCCAAAGCCATGGAAAAGCTATATGAAGCTATTCTATTAACTTCTAGAGCTAGCGATGGAAACGGAATCAAAAATTGGGAAGATCACGATGAAAATCTAAAGAAACGTTGCGATTATTTGAATTCCCTACATTTAGTAAAATTACATTACACTTCTTCTAACGGAACCGACTTGACTGTTGGACTTATTCCTGAAGTAAATTGGTTAGGTGGAGGAGAAGAAACTCTAGATGGAACTTTCTTCCAACCAAATATACCAAGTGAAGAAATTTTTACTTCCCCTAGAAAAGGAGAAGCCGAAGGTATTGTCTATTCTGCAAAACCTTTAGTCTACCAAGGCCAACTAATTAGAAATTTCTATGTTAAATTCAAAGATGGGAAAGCCATTGATGTCCATGCCGAAGAAGGAGAAGCTGCCTTAAGATCTATATTAAGTCTAGATGAAGGAAGCGCCTATTTAGGAGAATGCGCCCTTGTTCCATTTAATTCCCCAATTAATAACACGGGTCTATTATTCTATAACACCTTATTTGACGAAAACGCTGCTTGCCACCTTGCTTTAGGAAGAGGATTTACCAATCTATATAAAGACTTCCAAAAATATAGCGAAGATGAAATCCACTCTTTTGGAATCAATAAATCACTTAGCCATGTCGACTTTATGATTGGTTCAAAAGACTTGAATATAGTTGGGACTACCTCTGACGGAAAAGAAGTCCAAATATTTAAGGATGGAAACTGGGCTTTCTAGTTTTTAATAACAATTTCAATTAGGTTTTTGAATTCGATTTTCTTTTCTTGAATCAACAAGTATCGATACATGGGTTCAATCTTTTCTATTTTGCCCTCGATATAATAAAGGTATCCATCTTCATAAAACCTAATAACAACATCCTCGTTATCATAATTAGTCAAAACCGTGTTAATCTCTTCTGCTCGTTCATTAGAGATTGCCGGTTTTTCTTTTTTATTCTTGTTATATCTAAGTTTTCTTAAAGAAGCAGATTGCTCGATTAAAGATTGATATGGGGCGTATTTCATCATGCCTCTATCTTCATATTTGCTCATGATTTATGCCCTCCAATCTGTCCATGCCTTACTTTAATTGTAGAATCTTTTAAACCACTGCTAGCCCTTAAAACTGAATTTGATCCATACATTTTATGGATATTATCTATAGCAAGATTTAGATTCCTTTTTTCTAATGCTTCTTCATAGTTTTCAAATAGGCTGGGTTGCAAAGAAGAAAACGGAATCAATTTACCAAAACTTATGTATAGCCCCCTAATCTTTTCACCGTTATAAAGTGAATTGAAGATATTCCTTATCGCAGAATATAAGGTGTCATTATCATCACTATAAACATCTAAAGCCCTTTGTTTAGAAAAGCCCCCTCCGCCACTATAAGCAACGCTAACCGATACTAATCCGCATCTAGATTCATGTAGCCTTAACCTAAAACACAAATCATCACACATCTCTCTTAATACCAGCCTTGCCCCTTTGCCATCATAATCCTTCATCAAGGTTTGACCTAATGAAAGCGAATTCTCTTTTGGGACATATTTCTTTCTAATATCAGTATTATCAATCCCATTAGATAAATCAAAAAGCTGATGGCCGATTATCCCAAATTCTTTTTCAAGCAATTCAACATCCGTATTCGCTAAAGCCTCTAGACTTCTTATCCCCATTTTTTCTAGCCTAGAAGCAATCCCGCTAGAAATACCCCAGACATTAGTTATAGGAGATATTTTCCATAGCTTTTCTTTTATATCTTTTTTATCCCATCTAGCTAAAAATGGAGGTTTCTTTTTGCCTTCATTATCTAAACAAGTTTTAGCTAAAAACATATTAGGACCAATCCCGCATGTAGCAACTAATCCCAATTCCTTTTTAATCCTATCCTGAATCATTTTACATAGACCTTCAGGAGTAGTTTTATATAAGGATAGATAAGGAGATAAGTGAAGAAAGGATTCATCAATAGAATAAACATGAATGTCCTCTTCATCGATAAAATCTAGGAAAATCGAAACGACTTTTGCTGACATTTCAATATAATAAGCCATTCTAGGCTGAGCAAAAATTAGTTCAGGAACTTTTGGCAAAGACTTCACTCTGCATACATTTGGAATCCCGTATTTTTCTTTTAGATATGGAGTAGAAGACATGACAATCGTGTTGATGCTTCTTGTAGGATCTGCCACTACTAAAGGAGTAGTAAAAATATCTAATCCCCTAGCAGCACATTCGCAACTAGCATAGAAACTTTTTAAATCGATGACAGCATAAACCTCATCTTTCTTGTTGCTACTTTTCCCTTTTTCCATAGCTACAATAATATCTATAAATTTCTATATGAGTAGACTTGATTTTTTTGCATCACTCGCTTTAGAAAAATGGTGGTAAAATTTTAGCAAAAGGAGAAATCATGCTTGCTTTAATAATTACTTCCCTAGTTGTCAGTTTTTTAACATTAATAACCTTAATTGTCTTTAACATTCTTAATAATAAAAGAAATAATAATAAGGAAACGGAATCTAAAGATTACATTGAATTATTAACAATGGTAAAGGAATTAAATTCATCATATTCAAATCTAAAAGGGGATTTGGTTTCCTTAAAAGATTCGCTTCCTTTATTAATTGGAAAGAACGTCTCTGAATCAATGTTAAAAGTAGAAACCCATCTTAATGACCAAACAAATAGAGACGCCGCTAGACTAAACACCTTCCAAGAAAGCATAAATAGAAACCTTCAATTAAATATAGAAGCCTTAACCAAGAAAATAGATGACAATCTTTTATCCATTAATAACAAAGTAGATAAAACTTTATCAGATGGTTTTAAAGGCTCTAGCGAGACAATGGCTAATATAAAAGAACAATTAGGAGCTATTTCTGAAGCCCAAAAGAATATCAAATCCCTAAGTGATCAAGTATTGGACTTAAAAGGAGTCCTAACCAATAACCAACAAAGAGGTAGATATGGAGAACTCCAACTAGAGATGATTCTAGAAGCAACTTTTGGAGAGACAAAAGGTCAACTCTATGATACCCAAAAAGTCATATACCAAGATAATGATGGCCAATATAAGCCAGATGCAGTCATCTATCTTCGTGGAGATAAAACAAAAGACTTGATTGCAATCGATTCTAAATTCTCTCTTGTTGGCTATGAAAACCTATTCTCTTCAGATCCGATAACTGATGAAAACAAAACAATATTAAAGGCAAACTTCAAGGCCGCTTTAAAGAAAAGAATTAATGAAACTAGCAAATATATCATTCAAGGATTAACAGTTAAAAACGCAATTATGTTTATTCCTAATGATGGAATATTTGCCTTTATTGAAAATGAATATCCAGATTTGGTACAAGAAGCAATCGGTAAAGGTGTTGTATTAGCATGCCCTACTATACTTCAGCCAATGATTGTCTCTTTTAAAGTAGTACAAGACGATGCCGAAAAAGCTAAAAACCTAGAAAAGATAAACAAGTCCCTAGATATCCTTTCAAGCGAATTCAAACGCTTCTCTTCTAGATGGAACGATTTATTAAAAGCAACAAATTCACTTAAGAACAAAGCTGATGACTTTAATATTACGGTTAATAAAATCGATAATAAGTTCAATAAAATAACAAAAGGAAAAGTTAACGACATTGATGAAGAACCTATTTCATCGATTGATGAAACTAAGTTAATTCAATAGATTAATCACTACACGCCCCTCACCTTTTGTAGTTTTGATTGTCAAGAAATTCAAAAGTAATATAATAAGCAAGCCGTGGGACATTAGCTCAGTTGGGAGAGCGCATCGTTCGCAACGATGAGGTCGTCGGTTCGATCCCGATATGTTCCACCACTTTGTTATTAGTTCTCCACTTTTTTTGGGGGGTCAACGTGGGGTTTCCGTGGGTGGAACTCTTTTTTTAATGCCTCAATAACCCCCTAAATTTACAAGAGATTTAAAAAACTCTATAACCAGCCACTCTTTTAAATAAGTAATAAGCCAGTAATCAGGATTAGTTACTGTAAATTATTCGATGCTATCGGAAAGAATTTTTAATTTCGTTGAATGATTTACTTGTTCGAACACCAAATGGTTTTTTATAAATGAGGGTCAGATTACATCTGCTTCAATACCGTGCCAATCATCTACCGCATTTGCTGGCAAGGAAAAGGATCTTTATGTGGATGGATTGCCATTGTTGCTGAAAGCCTAGATATTATAGCCTAAATGATATAACGTGGAGGTTTATTATGACGATTATTAGACCAAGTGCGGATTTAAGAAATGAATATAAAGAAATAAGTGAACCGTGTAAATCGGCTCAAAAACCTGTTTACATAACTGTTAACGACAAAGAGGACACTACAATTATTGCTTCTCGAGCTTTATCGAACCGGCAGCTTATTCAGAAAATAAACGAAGGCATTGCCGATGTTGATGCAGGCAGAATCATGTCTTTAGAAGAAGCAAAGAGCAAATTGTTATAACTTATAAAATAATTCAAATAACGATGTAATTATTTGTCATCGTTATTTTGTTTCTTCTTAGTGCCTATACGGATATTAACACGTTCTTGAATCTTATCTAACATCTGTTGCTCTTGATTGGTATATTCCTTTTTATCTTGCTTAAATAGTTTTGTTAAAACTTTGCTGCTAGCAACATCGCTTTCAAAGGAGAGTCTAATTAAATCCAAATCTTTATTAACAAAGAAGATCAATAGATTTGAAACTAAATAGAAAGCAAGAAGCACGATGGATAATGTAAATGTAATAACTTGCATTTCTCCGGCAGGGTATCTAACTAATTCAATCCCACTAAGTATGATTACCGCTACCTTTAGTAAAATGCGAACTGCCGAAAATATCATTTCTAACCTTCTTTTTCGTTCTACCGATAGTCTAATTTCTAGTCTTGTATCCCTTTTTTTAAAAGCAAAATAAATATCAAAGGCCAATACAAGCAAAGATAAAGTCAATAAAAAGGCATACATAATTAAAAATACAGTCTTATTTATATTTATTACTAATAGATAAACATAGTAGCCAATAAAAAGAGATTGGGTGGAAAAAGAAATTATTTTAGACAAGCGTTGGAGTTGCTTATGAATAGCCTCAAGAGTTAAACGAGTATTTATAAAGAAATGATTTAACATGTCTTTACTATAAACTCTTATTCAAGAAAAAGAAGCCACCTTTTGATTGCTCAATTATACTAATATTTTTTCCATCGCTTAAATGCAGTGGAAATTAACAACTGGAAGCGATAATAATTATAGATAAGACGTTTAATTAATGAACAGGGGATTACCATGGAAACAAAAAATAAAAACAAAGAAATCTCTAATGAAGAATATCAACAATTATTAGATAGCCTTTGTGGCTGTTTAAAAGACGCCGATAATGGAGAGGACTATAAAAAGATGATTGGAGATGAAATCATTAAAAAACAGAGCCAAAGATAATCTCCACTGCCCAAGTAGCAACTCGCTTATTTCTTAATTTACCTTACTACGATTCTTTTATTACATTATTTTTAATAATAATAAAAGCCGTTAGTTCTACTAAAATTAATATCGAGGTAAATATATGCTCAATAAACATTTAATAGCAGAAACAGACCCGGTTTCAAAAAAAGAATCTATGATTTTTTGGAAGAGTTACCGTATCACGGTTCTTTTTGATGAACTTTTTAGAATTGAGAAATCAGATAAAAAAGAATTTAATGACAAGGCTACCCAAACAGTTTGGTTCCGTAATAAGAAGACACCTAAATTTGAAATACTAGAGCAAGGTGAAAAATCCATAAAAATAAGAACTAAAAAAGTAACCCTAGTCGTTATCGATAGCAATTCTATCGAAGATTCTTATATCATTCTAAAAGGAAAAGAAATCCATCTAGATAACAAAGAAAATCTAAAGGGTACATATAGGACATTAGATTGCTTTGAAGGCAAATATTTTACTAATTACAAAGAAGATGGCCCTAGAGCAGAAATAAAGCTAGATAATGGAGTCGCTAGCAGAAACGGAGTCGCCGTTATTGATGATAGTGCTTCTCTTTTGCTTAATGAAAAGGGTTCTTTAGAAAAAGCCATTGAAGGTCATAAAGACTATTATGTTTTTGCTTATGGCCATAATTATAGAGCAGCAGTAAAGGCCTTATTTGAGATTACTGGATATACCCCAATATTACCTAGATATGCCTTTGGTAACTGGTGGAGTAGATATCATGAATATACCGATAAAGAATATATGACTCTCCTATATAAATTCATTGATAGAGATGTTCCAATCACGGTTTCTACAATTGACATGGACTGGCATTATAATTCGAATAATCTAGATGCTGCTAAACATATTACCGAACTAGGAAGAGACACTCCTTTCTATGGAGGGAAAGACGGCTGGACTGGATATAGTTGGAACAAAGATCTCTTCAAAGATTATAAGAAGTTCCTAAAAGATATATCGGACTTAGGATTCCATATAACGTTGAATCTGCATCCAGCAGATGGAGTTAGATGGTTTGAAGATTGTTATAAAGACTTTGCCATTGCAATGGATAAAGATCCAAATAAAGGAGAGCAAATCCCATTCGATTTCAC
>DAVZIW010000017.1:0-17423 GCA_052273085.1 Candidatus Alloenteromonas sp. | reverse complement strand
GACTCCAAGACGCTGGTGATTTTACCCACTTACTTGAATTAGAAGAAAGGGTAAAAGATCTACCATATTCTGAAATCTATGAAGAATATCTAAGAAGAGAAAACATGAAAGAAAACATCATGGAAGATATTGATAGATACGAAAAGGAAGCCTTATCAAAAAGAAGGTAATTAAAATGAATCCAGTAGAAACAAGTTTCTTAAAAAGATTTGCCAAGCTTTGTGGCGATGGCTATAGAAAAGGGTGGCACGAACGTAATGGTGGCAACCTTTCCTACCGTATGAATGGAGAGGAAGTAAATGAAGTTAAGGACTCCTTAAATACTTTTACTCCTTGGATTAAGATTGGTGCAAGTGTACCAACCTTGGCTAATGAATATTTCTTAGTCAAATGCACCGGCTGCTATATGATGAATATGGAAAGTGATCCTGAATCCAATTGCGGGATCATCAAAGTTGATGAAAAGGGTGAAAATTACCGCATTGAATGGGGTATGAAAGGTGGAAATCATCCAACTTCCGAGCTCCCAAGCCACTTAATGAATTTGGCTGTTGTAAAGGCTAGGACAAACGGCAAATATAGAATTGTTTATCATTGCCATCCTGCTAATGTTATTGCTCTTACCTTCGTCTTGCCTTTAGACAACAAGACCTGGAGCCATAAGATGTGGGAAATGATGACTGAATGTCCAATTATCTTCCCTGCTGGAGTTGGTGTTGTTCCTTGGATGGTTCCTGGTGGAGAAGAAATTGCCTTAGCTACTTCTAAGTTAATGGAAACATATGATGTTGCTATCTGGGCACATCATGGAATATTCGTAACTGGTGAAACATTTGATTCAACTTGGGGATTAATCGATACCGTCGATAAGAGTGCTGATATATTAGTTAAAGTCTTATCAATGGGTGGAATCAAACAAACTATCACTGATGATGATTTCAGGGCCTTACAAAAGCCATATCACGTCACTGTTAATCCAGAATTCCTAGATTAATAAAATAATCGAATTAAGGGCTATCGTTAAATACTGGCCCTTTTTAAATGCAAAAAAAGAAGAGGGACAAGCCTCTTCTAATTTGATTTTAGTTTTTATTTGCCTTCGTAAGGCCTTAATGATCTCATTGACATCCACATTATTCTTAAACCGAATAAGAATATGAATCCCATCATGGCAAATTGTGGAAGCATGAATCCAACAATTAAGGATAATATAGCAGGTGAGATCGAAGCCCAATAAGCCATCTTTTGGGTTTCCCAGAATGTATAGATCCTAAATGGATTACGTTTTCCTCTAGTCATTAAGAATATGACTAAGCCGAACAAGAATTCTAAGCCTACATAGACAGCTGCCATGATACCGCAATAAGTCCAGGATTGGGTGTTCTTTTGGGTTTCGGCACAGTCGTTTAGGAATGAGGCATAATTAAGTTTTAGCTTTTCAGCATATTCAATGGTGTTTTTATCAACATCTTTTGGGGCTAGTTCCTTTAAATGCAACCCTTCGCTTCTATCATAGATTCCATTAATTACAGAGGAACTAGAAGCGTCTGCTTTAACCTTGAATACGTAGATTGTTTTCTTTCCTAATATAAGAGCGTTGTTGGAATACTTATCTTTTTCGCCACCTCTAGCAATGTCGGTATAAGGATTTTTGTTATTTACGACACGGGCATAGAAGTCATAATCGGAGAGAGCCCCATCGTTATAGAAGACTTCAAATATGGTTTTATTGGAGTCGGCATTTTTAACTGTGTACCATTTTTGGTCTTCGCTAGAGAAAGACGAAGTCCATTTGTTATCGGTATCGACTAATGTTGAATCTTTAACTACAAAGTCGACTCCTTTTTCTTCCATGAAATTTTGGAAGTGGACTAAGCCGTTTTCATAGCCATAAGTGGTTGATCCTAACATGCTTGTTCCGTACTTGGTTTTCATGTTTGTTGTGAAGGAAGGGATCAATGCGATTATGACGGATAAGATTCCAAATATTATTGGCAAATACCAGTGCCATTCACGGCCTGTTTTTATACAGGCATCGTTAGATATTAATGTCTTGAAACCTAAGCCTATTTTAGCCTTTGTTTCTGCTGACATTTTTTGTTTGTTTTTCTTTTTATTTTTAGACATTTTTCAATTTAACCTTTGCAAAGCAAAGATAACAATACACGAGTAGAGATGATTTTAAAAGAGAAGATATGAGTTTATGAAATAAATTTTAGGATTTTTTCTTTCTAATTTCGACCTATTTTTTGTTTTGCTCGTTTTTAAAATTTATCTTCTAAGTGCATACATATTATAAAAATATATGCAGTTAGAAATATAGTTTGTATAATTATCTCAATGGAAGAATTATTGGATTTAGATAAACAGTTGTCTCTAACTTTCTCTAGGGACTTGTTTTCAAAATTCCAAATTATCGAGAATAAAAGATTTGATTTGAAGAAGTTAGATTCGCTTAAAAACGTTGACTCGTTGACAGCAAAATCCAAACTTGATGAAGCATACTTTTTACTATGCTTAGACAAACGAAAAATAAGACAAAATAATAAGAAAGAAATTGCTAAAAATAGTAAGGGCAAAACCGATAATGAAAAGCTATTTGTAAACCTATTTGGACTACTTAACGATATTGATATTTTAGATGGCTCTGATTTAAGTGAAAAAATCATTAAATCCACTTATCTAAAATTAAAGGAAGGCGTTGGAGAATCTAATAAATCTGTTGTAGGAGTTTCTTCTAGGTTTTCTAAGGCAATGGAATCTTTATTAGCACCTTATTCAAACGAGACTTCTTCTTTACTTGTTGCCTTATTAAAACAATTAAAACTTTCTAGCAGGCATAAAGAGAACAATATGTTATTAACTTCAATTGTCTTTATCGGATGCTATTTAGCTATTTCTCCTTTCGAGTTCTATAACGTCTCCATGAGCCTTCTTTTGCTAGATTATCTTCTTTATAAATTTGGATATGACTTTATGAGTTATAGAAGCCTTTCTCAATTTATTTATAAAGATAAAAAAGAATTCAACCGCATATATAGACAACTTAGAAACTCCTATAAGCAAAATAAGTTAAACGTATCAGAATTTGTTTTGTTTATCCTTTCAACCTTAGGAGATATTTATTCTTCTTTATCCTATTCGTATTCTTTGATTCAAGAGAAGAACAAGAGTCAAGAAAAGATTTATACCCTTATTAAGGAAAGCAAATCACCTGTTTCAAAAGAAGATATTGAAGAAACGTTGTTTATTTATTCAAAGACAACGATAGAAAAATCTTTAGGAGAACTATGTAGCCAAAATAGAATTAGGCTTATCAATTTCGGAAGATATTCAACCTACGTTTTATCTTCTTCATCCTCTTCGATTTTCATTTTCTAATAGTTCAATTATAATTTCCTCATGCCAAAATCGATTAAGAAAGAAAATAGAAAGGGGTCGCTTGTATATACATCAGCTGCCTTTTTCCTTTTATCAGGTCTTTCTTTCTTTATTCCGTTTTGCTCTTATCAAGATGAATATGGAGTAACTGTAGGGCTTACTTCCTATAAAATATTAATAGGAGGGGAAGATATTTTTTATTTAAATTCCCACCTATATTCATTCTCATATAAATTAAATATCCCACTATTATTGATGCTTCAATTATGCTTGCTTTCTATTGTTGCATCCTTGTTTGGAAAAAGAGATAAAACAAATTTAATAATCGCGACTATTCTAGGAATAATCACATTTATTCTTAATTGTTTTTCCTTGCCACTAGCCACTTTATCTTCTTCTTTATTGATAAATGGGCTTCGGCCGGGGGTAGGATATTTCTTCTCTTTAGGATTTTGCTTTATTGCATTAGTTAATTTGCTTATTTGCCTTTTCCCCATTATATTTAAGAAGAAGCAAAAGGATTACGAATTATAATTTACTTTATTTTTGGCTTCCTATGCTTTATATTCTTCTAGCCTAATTTCTTAGGCAATTGTTCTGGGGCCGTCATGGTTTTGACGGAGAGTAGAAAATTAGCAGTTGCAGTGGAGTGACGATCCATAACGTCAAAAAAACAATAACTGACAATAGTTATATTTTTGGGAATCGCGCTTTAAATCGCGCTTCCTGCGCTTGCGCTTAATTTAGCACCGACATAGGTTCCTCAATCTGAGGACAAGCACGCTCCCTGTGGTTTACTCGTCTCACGCACAGGTGTAGTGTCATACCAAGGCGATAAGCTTCTTTCATTGGCTAGGGGAAGAGGACGAAAATCTATAGCCTATCTAGCGAAACTTACGGCATCTTAGCCGCTAGTGATATTCGATGCCGTCTAAACTGTAGACGCTGCTAAGGGTCATTCTTCGGACCGGAGTTCGATTCTCCGCGACTCCACCAAATTACCGATTTGAGGTAATGGAAACATTGCCTCTTTTTTATATTTTTTAGGCTAGAAGAACATTCGTTATTTTACGGAATGTCCATTTGTAAACCACATTCCGTAAAATAAGAAAAGTGTGTTTTTACAAAAAGTATCGATAAATAGCCACTTATGCTTTTTTTAGTAAAAATAATGTGATAATATTAATTTACGGAATCTCATTTTTTAAACCACATTCCGCAAATTAGCGAAAAGGAGAATAAACATGTTGGTAGGAAGAAAAGAAGAAAAAGAATTGCTACAAGATGCATATTTAAGTGATGAATCCAAATTCATCGCTGTTTATGGAAGAAGGAGAATAGGAAAGACCTATTTGATTCGCGAGGCTTTTGATTACCATTTCTTCTTTTCGCATTCTGGGCTTGCCAATGCAAATTCTAAGAAACAAATTCAAGATTTCTGCTTATCTTTAATAGAACAAGGCACCGTCATTGAAGAAGATGTAAGCGATTGGATGGTCGCGTTTTCTTATCTAAAAAGAAAAATTATGTCTTCTAATGAAAAAAAGAAAGTAATATTTTTAGATGAACTAAGCTGGATGGCAGGTAAAAGAAGCACTGATTTCCTTACGGCTTTAGAGTCTTTTTGGAATGGTTGGGCAAGTGGGAGGAAAGATGTTCTTCTAATTGTCTCTTCCTCTGCAACATCATGGCTGCTTGATCACATTATTCATAATAAAGGTGGTTTGTATCATAGGCTTAGTCATTCACTTCATTTGTTGCCATTCTCTCTTAAAGAATGCAAGGAATATTGTTATAAGAACGAATTAAATTACTCTGACTTGCAAATACTTGAACTTTATATGGTTTTTGGTGGCGTACCTTATTATTGGAGTTTGTTAAAGAAGGGATTCAGCGTCAGCCAAAATATCGATGCTTTGTGTTTCTCTAGAAATGGTGAACTACGCGATGAATTTAAATACTTATATTCTTCAATGTTTACTAAACCGGAAGAATATGTTCGCATAATTACCTCTATCGCCAAAAAGAAGAAGGGGCTAACTAGAACCGAATTAATTGAAATAGCAAAACTAAAAGATAGTGGCAGCTTATCTAAGAAATTAGCAGAATTAGAAGAATGCGGTTTTATAAGACGATATCTTCCATATGCCAAAAAGAAGAAAGAATCTGTATTTCAACTTATAGATAACTTTACTATTTTCTTTTTGAATATGATGAGTCCTAAAAAAGAGGATGAACACTTCTATCAAAATAATCTTCAAAGTGGCAGCTATAATGCCTTTATGGGTTTATCCTTTGAACTTGTTTGCTTGGAACATATAAAACAAATCAAGTTTGCCTTAGGAATTTCTGGAGTAGTAAGCAGGGAATGTTCCTGGGTTTGTTCTAGAGATTTAGAAAATGGAGTTGATGGTCATCAAATTGACTTGTTAATTGATAGAAATGACGGGGTTATCAATATGTGTGAAATGAAATACTCATTAACTCAATACTCGATTACAAATAAAGAAGAAGAAAATTATAGAAAGAGAGTTTCTGATTTTATAAAGGTTACTAATAATAAAAAACCTATTATTTATACGATGATAACTCCTTTTGGGATAGTTAAAAACTTGCATTCAGGAATGATATCAAGAACTATTACGCTAGAAGATCTTATGTCTATTTAACTTTTAAGAATTTTGATATTCTTAAGACATAATGAATCCTTACTTTTGGCATGTTCTTAATGGTTTCTATAAAACATTTTTTCTGTTGATTGTAATGTACACTATTGCAAAAAATCGCATTATAAGGAAAAATTTTACCAGTAGATAAAGTCATACTTATAAAAGGAGGCGAAACGCATCATTTATTGGCGTTATAAGAACAAGGCCAATAAATACATACGTATATATGGGTTTAAGAAGATAATAAAGACGGCTAATAGGGGTGCCGCCTTATATGTTTCTTCTTTATGCTAGTTTAGAAGACTTTTCAAGGTACTCACATTATTTTTAACGAAAGATATAGATAAATTATAGGTGATATACTTTTTTTGTTTCCTAGTTTTATTTATTCATGAGTTAAAGGAGCAAAAAATAAATGGTTGTATTTGATGCATTTAAGAAAAATAGTATAGGGGTGTGGTGGTTTTGCCCTGATAAGCCATCTTTGTATGCTAAGAAGAAACCTTGTTATGGCTTTGGGCAAATTAAATATCTAGAAGGATCTGTCTATACAGGAAGAGTGTTTTTCGATGGTAAGAACTATCTTAAGAAAGGAAAAGGCCAGCAAGACTTTACTACTTCCGGTTTAGGGCAATTAAATAAAGTCACCAAAGAGAAATTATATAAGTTTGTTGGAAATTTCAATGATGTTAATTCGGATTGGATTCACGGGAATGGGGTTAAATATTATGTTAATTCCGAGAACAAACCAACTCACTTCCAGATTGGCTATTTTTCACGTCTAGATAAAAAGGGCGAGTATCAAGGCGAGTTTGATTATGACTCCTTGCTAGATGGATATGATAAATCAATGCAATTTGAAATGGATGAAAGAGCCGTTCTCCTTGATATAGAAAAAGAAGACATTAAAAACATAGATAGGCTAGATAATTTGTTTATAGGAGATTCATATTTTGAAATATGGAATTATGAAGAGTATTCAAAGAATACCTTCTACGATGTTTTTAAGAATTCCCTTAATCTTGGATTAGGTGGTACTCGTTTTTATGATTGGGTACCTCTTGTTCATAAGCTTAAGGATTTGCCGACTCCAAAGAATATAATAATTAATCTAGGATTTAATGATTTGCATTGTCAAGAAAGCCCTAGCCCTAGAGCGGTCCATTTAAGAAGAATCGAGTTCTTAAAGTTATTAAGAGATATATTCCCTAACTCTAATTACTATTTTGTTAACGTTGTACACGCTCCTTCATTTAAAGATTTATTTGATGCAGAAGAGCAACTTAATCGTTTCCTAATAAACGGACAGGAAAAATATAATTACAAAGTGATTGATAACTGTCTAAATATTGCTTCTTCCAAAGAAAATCCTTTCTTTACTGATTTGGTCCATCTAAATCACCATGGGTATGAACTTTTTGAATCGTTAATAAAGAAATATATCTAATTAGTATTTAACATTTTATTAGCTAAATTAAGCAGTTATTTCTTTTCCTTGATGAGGCTTTCTTTTATCATTACAAGGATATGGAAAACGCCTTCTTTCTAGATAGAAAAAGTAAAAGGGAAACATCTAAAGTCCAGATATATTTTATTTTCGTTTCTTTTTATGAAGGCATGGTCTTTTCTTTTTTGACTTTGTTCCTTAATGAATGCAGGAAGAACTTGTCTTGGTCTCCATTGATGTCTTCTTTTTCCTTGTTCTTACCTCCTTTATTTGCAGCGATTGGCTTATTTATTTTTTCATTTCTAGTCTCGCATCAAAAAAGGAATTTGAAGATAATGAGAATCCTCTGCGTTTGTTCATTAATTATCTTATTGTTGCTTTCAATTTTAGGCCTAATATTACCTACTGGGTTAAACGAATCTAAGGAAATAACAAATTCTTCATCTTATTATTTGCTATATTTTCTTTTCCTTTTATTGCCATCTTTATTAATGGGTTTACATTGGTCTTTTGTATCTTTTAATACATCTAATATCGCGGATACAAATTATGCAGAGAAAACTAAATTCGGGCATGTTTGTATCTATGGGGCCTTGGTTCCAATTATAGTTTCCCCTTTAGCAGGTTTAATCGCAGAATCTTTATTCCAAGGTTATAAGGGTTATCTATTTTTGTTTCTAGTTTCTTCTCCAATGTTAATCGTTTTGTTTTGTCTAACATTCATGTTCAAACCATATCCATCATCCTTGTTCCATGATGATGATCATGAGAAGGTTTATCTAAGGGATTTATTTAAAAATAAGACATACGTCCTTTATCTTTTGCTTGCATGTCTATGGATTCCTCTTGTTTGGTCTAGTGATTCTCTTACTTCAAATTTCTGGACTGCATTAGAAAGCTCTTCTCCTCATATTAATGAATTTAATCCACTTACATGGGGCTTATTTATCGCTTCTTCATCAATAAGTGAATTTCTTATTATCTTTATAAATACCAAGTTTGGAGTAGGCAATAAAGTAAGGACATCAATGCAGATATCCTTTGCGGTTATATTTATTCAATGTTTGATACTAGCCATTCTTTCATATATCTATAACACGCCTTTAGAAAAGGGATTATTCATTGTATCTATTCTTATTATTATTCATTTAGGAAAAGGAGTTGCATCAGGGTTCTATGTTACTAGCAATATGTTGATGCTTCATCATATAGTAGGCCCAAAATTAAGAAGAAGGGCCGTATTTATTGCCCCGTTTATATTCCAATTAATTAACTCGGTTATCCAATTAATATATCCATATCTAACTTCATATAGATATGTTTCTTTCGCTTCTTTTGCTTTAGTTGCCTTAACTGGGTTACTGATTTCTACATTCCTAGAAGTTCATTTATTACACGAAAAGAAAAAGTAGACAGCAATTATCTAACTGTGTATACTGAATATACACGGAGATAATATGAATCTACTTGAAGTTAAAAATTTATGTAAGTCATACCCTTCTTTCAAATTAGAAGATGTTTCTTTTTCTTTA
The DNA here is from genome assembly GCA_052273085.1 of Candidatus Alloenteromonas sp. GTDB lineage: Bacteria > Bacillota_I > Bacilli_A > RFN20 > CAG-826 > Alloenteromonas. The sequence continues at coordinate 8,394 of DAVZIW010000017.1, read as the reverse complement.
CCAAAAGGATACATCATGGGATTTATAGGAAAAAACGGGGCAGGTAAGTCTACTGCGATTAAATGTATTTATAACCTAATTAAGAAAGATAAGGGGGACATATATCTATTAGGAAAGAAATTAGAAGATATTTCTGAACTAGAATTGAAACAAGAAGTTTCCTTGATGTTAGGAGGGATGGATATCTATCCTACTTCAAAAATTGGTCAAATAGGAGAAGCGGTATCCTCTTTTTACAAGAACTTTGATAACGAAACCTATAACCGTTTATTAAAGAAATTTGAATTAGACAAAAACAAGAAATTCAAGGAACTATCAAACGGGATGAAATCTAAATTCCTATTAACTTTAGCAATGTCTCATAGGGCTAAATTATTGATTTTAGATGAACCTACTTCAGGATTAGATCCATATTCTAGAGACCAATTATTAGAAGAATTCCAAAACTACATTCAAGATGGAGAAAGGTCTATTTTGTTCTCTACCCAGATTGTATCGGACCTAGAATCAATCGCAGATTATATTGGATATATCAAAGAAGGGAAAATCATAGATTTCGCGACTAAAGATGATTTTATTTCTTCTTATAAAATCTTTTCTACCAAAAAAGAAACTGGGAAGCATATCGATCTTTCTATTTTAGTAGGGGTTAGGGAGAGCTCAGTTTCATTTGAAGGCCTAATTAGAAGCGAGAATGCTTTTAGAATGCCGGAAGAAATCGAATTAAGCGAACCTTCAATTGAAGAGATAATGATTTTTAATGAAAGGGGTAAATAAATGAAAGCTTTGTTTAAAAAAGAGCTGAAATTAGGAATCAGTCCAGCTTGCTATATTTCTTTGTTGTTTGTCTTATTTATTTTTATACCAGCCTATCCTTTGATAATGGTGTTTTTCTTCCCTTCTACAATGATTACAAATATCTATATAAGTTCAATCGGTTATAACAACGACTTGGAATTCTCATTGATGTTACCAATCAGGAAGAAGGATTACGTCCTGTCTAAAATATTTTCGATGTTGTTCCTCCAATTTGTTTTCCTAATATTATCGATCCCTTTTATGTGCCTAAGGATGTTTTATCTTAATTCGATTTATCCGGTGACCCCAGGATTTACTTCTCCTTTTGTTATTTATGGGTCTTATTTAGTCGGATGTGCGATTTATGATTTAGCTTTATTTGGAATTTACTTCAAGACTTATCCAAAAAGGAATTTGGCTGCAACTATTTCTATCTTTGCCGAATTATTAATTGATCTATTTTTAGGAGTAGCGTTGTTCTTTGTTCCTCATGTTGGAGAACAATTAGAGAATAATTCCATCATGGGTCTAATATATTTACTAATTTCTATTTTAGTTTTTATTGTTTTGGTTTATCTAACTTATCTAGTATCCTATAAGAACTTGGAGAAAAAGAACCCCTAAAATGGATATCATTTTATCAAAGAATTCAAATTTACCTTTATATAGACAAATAGAAGAATCTATTAGGGAGGGCATATTGAATAGATCTATAAAGCCTGATGAATTATTGCCTTCCATAAGGGTACTTTCTAGCGAATTGAAAACTTCTGTCATAACAATAAAAAGCGCATATGAAGAGCTAGAAAAAGATGGGTATATCTATTCTCTTCCTGGCAAGGGATTCTATGCGACTAATTTTAGTGATGAACAAATAAGGTTATTACAAACTTCAATAGCAAAGTCTTCTTTAAAATCCCAAATCGATTATCTTAGAAGAATTGGAATGAGTGAAGAAGATATCAAGAAATTCTTTAATTTTGAATAAGGGGTTGCATCTTTTCCCCTAATTCGAGTTTTACTTTCTTTAAGATTACTATCATTGCGATTATATTAGCGGACGCTGTTATTATCCAAGTAATAGGATAAACGCTATAGAGCCAGCCTACTGTATGGAAGTAGGGGATGTTGAATACTGTCTCTAATAAAATAATCCTAACAACAGTACAACCAATTAAAGTTGTTATCATAGGGAACATCGATCTTCTACAGCCTCTAATGGTGCTACTAGTTATATCCATTACCCCATCAAGGCAATAAGTTAATCCTATAACCATCAATCTTTCTTTTCCTGATGCTAAAGCTTGCTCTGTATCAACAAATAATCCTAGCAAGGAACGATTGGCAAATATGATGACTATAGATACTATTGCGCAGAACATAAAATTCCAGATTAATGAATAGCCATATATCTTGCTTATGTTCTTAATTTTCTTTGCCCCATAGTTTTGGGCTGTAAAAGACATGGTAGCTGCAAATATTGCTTCTATACCGGCATAGATATAGCTTTCTATATTGCTAGCGGCGATAGCCCCGTCTTGTAAATCTGGGTTATCTGGAGCAACTGTATATAGTTTTGCCTGGATAAAAACGTTAGGAAGAGCGAAGAAGAATCCTTGTAATCCTGCTGGAAGTCCTAATCTAACTATTTCTTTTAAGGCCCCCTTATCAATTCTCATTTCTTTCCATTTGAATACTACATAGGAATTCTTATCGAGAAAGAAATAAAGTATTGATAATATTGCCGAGATTACTTCTGAGATAACTGTAGCAATGGCAACCCCGGCGACGTCCATTTTAAACCAGGCAACAAAGGCAATATCTGCGACTACATTAAATATCCCAGAGATCAATAAAATGAAGAATGGGGTCGATGAATTACCTATTGCCCTCATTATTTGGGATAAGTAGTTATAGATCATTAGGAATGGTAAACCTAGGAAATATATTTCTAGATAAGTAGTGGCTAAATCAATGATATGTGCATCAGTCCCCATAAGTTCAAGTAACAACCTAGAAGTGAAAAATCCAATTATTCCAACTGCTATCCCAGAGATAATTGATACAAGGAATGAGGTATGTAATATCTTTTTGGCTTTATCATGTTCCCCAGCGCCTTTTGCATTGCCTATAGCAACGTTAGAACCCATGGACATGTTAGCAAAGACTACGATGACTAGATTAATTAAAGCCCCATTAGCAGCAACAGCAGCCATAGAGGCTTGCCCTCCGCCCATGAAGTGAACAGTAACTAAGTCAACGGTAGAATAAAGAAGCTGAAGTACGGTAGCTAAAAACAAAGGAAGTGCAAATAGACCAATCTTGGCAAACAGGTTACCTTCGGTCATGTTCATTTCTTTAAATAATTTCTTAGTCATATATACCTCCCAAAGGGGTATTCTATGACCTTTTATTTCTAATTCAATATCAAAAGGGTTTTATAAATCTTTTTTAGGTTAGAAAAATCAAATTTCCATAAATTTGCCTATTTTAAAGCACCACGCCCCCCTTTATTTTTAAAGAAATGGAAAAATATTTTTTGAATTTCCCACGAATTTTTCTTTAAATAACGCACAAGGTATCGCTTATTTTTAAAAAAATAAAAAATTTTCAGTTGACTTATTGAAGAAAATAGTTCACCCGTGTACTATTATAGTTACTTAATTAGACCTAAATAGGGAGGTTTAAAAAATGTCGAAGGAAAAGAATTGTTGTTGCAAGAAATGCAAAACGACACTCATCATCGGCGGGGTACTTTTTGCTCTCGCTTTTGTTTACTTGTTTATCGCAGGTGCTGTTGGGGGAATTCCATTCACTAATTCTTACCCATGGGGAATACTTCCAGGTACTGGTTGGTTCTGGGGCTCATTCGCTGCCGATCCTGGCTGGGCAGGTACTGGTTTAATCCGCTGGGGCAATATGGCTTGGTACCGCATGGTTGCCGTAGCTGCTTGCTATTTGGCTATTGTCTTATTCATTGTTGGACTAGTCTTAGTCATCAAAAGAAAACAATACAAGCTATTAATTAGAATGGGATGTGCCGTTTTAGATGTATTCTGGACTGGTTATATCTTTGTTTCCATGATGCTTCCACTAGATAGGAAAGTATTACACAGGGCTGCCTATTTTAACTACACGGTTGTCTTGGTTTTATCTATTGCCTCTGTTTTATTCTTATTGATTGCCTGCTTAATTCCATTCTTGAAAGTCGAAACTATCGGTGAAGAAAGAATCAGGGAAATCTCTAGAGAAGAATATTCCGCTATGAGAGCTACCGAAGGCAAGACCTACACCGAAAATGAAATCCGTGCCATTGTTAGAGAAGAAATGACTGGTACCCAAGAAAAGATCTTCACTGAACCAGAGATAAGAGAAATCGTTGCTGATGAAATCTCTAAACATCCTTGCGTTGTTAAAGAAGAAGTTAAGGAAGAGGTTAAAGAAGAACCAGCTCCTGAAGTAGTTGAAGAACCAGTTACTGAAGAAGTAGTTGAAGAAGAAGGCGAAGACAATCCATTTGCTTCCTTAAGAAATAAAAGACGTGCTTCATTTGAAACCAAGATTAAGAATAGTGAATATGATTTACGTCATAAATATTATGATTTAAGAGACTATATCAAGTCTTATGGAATCAATAATAGAATCTCTATTCCAGGCGATACCTTCTCTGCTAAGAGAGAAAAACTCGTATTCATTACTGTATCTGGCAAGAAACTTAAAGTATCTTATGCTCTTGATCCAAAAGATTACGAACAAACCCCAATTCCAGTAGAAGCCAATACTTCTAAGAAACTAGAAGATTTACCATTATGCTTAAAGATTAAATCTGACCTCTCATTCAGGAGAGCTTGCAAGTTAGTCGATGACTTAATGGCTAAAAAAGGCATCACCAAAAAAGAAGAAAAGAAATAAACAAATCTAATCTTATTCGAGGCGGTTAACCCCGCCTCTTTTTAATAAGCACATAGATAGCAAATCGATTTATTTTAGAATAAAATAAGAAAGTCTAAGGAGAAAACTTTATGCATTGCGAAAGAAAAATTAGTGATGGCTTCTATTATGTAGGTTCTAGTGATAGACGTTTGGCTTTATTTGAAAATGTCTATCCAATTCCAAACGGAGTTAGCTATAACTCCTATTTGTATCTAGATGAGCAAACTCTTTTACTAGATACAGTCGATTCCTCTGTTTCTGATGTCTTCTATGAAAACATTGACTTCCTTCTAAAGGGAAGAAAGCTTGATTACTTAATTGTTAATCATATGGAACCTGACCATGCTGCAAATATTGGAGAACTTGCCTTACGTCATCCTTCTACAACTATTGTAGTAAATGCGATGTCGAAGAAATTCTTATTTAATTATTTCCCTGAAATCAAAAACCCAATCCTAGTTGTTAAAGAAGGGGATAAATTAAATATTGGTAAGCATACATTTACTTTCGTTATGGCTCCTATGGTGCATTGGCCAGAAGTCATGTTTACTTTTGAAACAAGCGAAGGCGTGCTCTTCTCTGCCGATGCTTTTGGAACATTTGGCGCTTTAGAAGGGGATATATTTGCATCTTCTTCTACGTTTACAAAATCCTTCCTAGCAGAGGCTAGAAGATATTACACGAATATCGTTGGTAAATATGGCGATCAAGTCGTAAATGTCTTAAAGAAAGCCTCATCTATCGATATTAAGATGATTTGCCCATTACATGGTCCTCTTTATAAAGGTAATTTAAACTTTATTCTTAACCCATATATGAATTGGGCTACTTATACCCCTGAAGAAAATGATGCTGTAATGATTTGCTATTCTTCAGTTTATGGCGGGACTAAAAATGCAGTTGAAGTATTAGCAAAGATGCTAAGCGAAAAAGGAGTGAAGAACTTAGTCATATATGATGTATCTAAGACCGACTCTTCATATTTAATTGCTGAAGCATTTAGAGTTAAGACAATTGTTTTAGCATCTACCACCTATAATGCCGGTGTATTTGTTAAGATGGAAGAATTCCTAACTGATTTAGCAGAGCATAAGATTAGGAATAGGACTTTTGCTTTCCTTGAAAATGGTTCTTGGGCACCTGCGGCTAGACTTGGGATGAAAAATATCCTAAAAGACTTACAAGGTTCTACATTTATCGAAGATACATTGACCTTAACTAGTAGGATTAAGGAAAATCAATTAGAAGACTTGTCTAAATTAGCGGATGCAGTAGCTTCTTCAGTTATTTTAGATTTGCCTTCCAAAGAAGAAACATTTATTGATGATAAGACCCAATTCAAACTTACCTATGGCTTATTCACTGTCTTTAGCAAGGACGAAAATGGAAGAATCGATGGTTCAATCAATAATTCTTTCTTCCAGATTTCTGATTCTCCAAATTTATTCCTTCTTTCTGTAAATAAGGCCAACTATACAGCCGAGAACATCAAGAAGACTGGTAGATTTGTTGTTTCTATTTTAAATAATGAGACTGACTACGCGCTTATTAAGAGATTTGGATTTGCTTCAGGTAGAGATTCTAACAAATTAGAAGGGGCTGAAGATTTAGTTAAACCAACTTCTTCAGGATTAGTTAGATTAGACAAGATGAGTAACGGCTACATGGAATGCGAAGTCAAACAAACTCTAGATATTGGAAACCATGTTGTCTTTATCGCAGAAGTTAAAGAATCTAGGGTATTAAATAACTCCAAATCATTAACTTACGAATACTATTTTGCCAACATTAAGCCAAAATCCTTACCATCTCAAAATAAGGTGAAAAAGACTGCATGGGTCTGCCGTATTTGTGGTTATACATATGTTGGGGAAACTCTTCCAGCAGACTTTATCTGCCCATTATGCAAACACCCTGCAAGTGATTTTGATAAGGTCGAATTATAAACTTTCTTGTTCTAAATATATTTAGACAATATAATCAGCCCTATGGAAAATAAAGACGAGATAATCGAAGTAGAAGTTACTGATGAAAAACTAAATGCCCCTAAAAAGGAAAGCAAGCCAAAGAAAACCCTAGATGATTATTCATCTAAGATTCGTTTCTATGGTTCCTTAGCCTATTTAGGTTCTAGATATGGATTTACCGGGATGATTCTAGCCGGGCTTGCTGGCTTAGTTTTCTCTATTCTTTATAGCGAGAATAAGACCAATGCTTTCTTTGCTTTGATTATTGTTTGTTTTGCCTTCTGCTTATTGTTTGCTATTTTCTATGTTGTTGGATTAGTTGCAAGAAGTTTAGCTAGAAAATACATGGCGAAGGATCCTAATTACGAAGATAAATTATGAGTTATATCGAAATTCACGATTTAAGCAAAATATATAATCCAGATAAGCCAAACGAAACCAGGGCTTTAATGGACGCTTCCTTTAATTTGAATAAAGGTGAATTTGTATGTGTATTAGGCCCTTCCGGGGCTGGTAAATCTACTTTATTAAATATATTAGGCGGCATGGATAGGGCTAGCAGTGGCTCTTATATAGTCGAAGATAAAGACGTTACTAAATTTAACGAAAAAGAATTACAGGTATTTAGAAGGCAAAGTGTTGGTTTTGTTTTTCAATTCTATAATTTGATGCAAGATCTAACTTCTTATGAGAATGTATCGTTAGCATCTTCTATTGCCTTGAATCCTCTTGATCCAAAAAAAATAATAAAAAGAGTTGGATTAGAGAAAAGAATGTATGCCTTCCCTTCTTCATTAAGTGGAGGAGAGCAGCAAAGAGTATCTATAGCTAGAGCGATTGTTAAAAACCCTTCGTTATTACTTTGTGATGAACCTACAGGTGCCCTTGATTCTAAAACCGGAAAGTCCATCATGGCCTTGCTTATGGATATATGTAAGAAGTATGAAAAGACTTTGATTCTAGTTACCCATAATGCTGCTTTAGCAAAATTAGCAGACAGGGTTATACGTATGGGTGATGGCCATATTGTGTCTAACGAGATTAATGAACATCCATCAAGTGTTGATGAAATTGATTGGTAATTCTTTATATATAGACGTTACTAAATTAAAATATGTCTATGGGTCTAAAGGAAAAGAATAGATACATAACTGCCTTTTTAAAAAACGTTCCTCCATTTTTAAATTACAAATTATTTAAAAAGAAGAGAAACCTATCTTCCTTTTGCGGGGTTAATAACATAAATGAAGCTACTACTAGCCTTGCTTTAAAGACTGCAATTTCTTCAAATCTTCCTTTTGCCGCGATTAGATTTGGGGCAGTTGAATTATCTTGTTTAAATAATCACGAGAAGATAGAACTAGGCTTTAAAAAGAAATATAAAGACAGCGTTATCTACTCAATGAAGAATAATGCTGGCTTCTTTCCTTGTGATCAATCTAGCTTGGCTAAATATGGTGATATCTTGCTTCCTAAACTAAAAGAAGCGGATTTCCTTGGAATATCTGGAGTTCATCTAGAAGATTATTTTTATAAGAAATATATGCCTTCTAGCAAGATCATTCTTTATGAAGGAATGGAACCTCTTCATGAAGATTGGATAAAAGTTTTAGAAGGAAAGAAAGTATTGGTCATTTCTTCTTTTATAGAAGATATAGAATCTCAATATAAGATAAAAGATAAATTATTCCCTAAA
>DAVZIW010000016.1:0-17741 GCA_052273085.1 Candidatus Alloenteromonas sp. | reverse complement strand
TAACCTAATGTTTGAATTGGAGAAATATTCTTTATATTTATCCAGCCCCTCTTTGAACTTAAATTGTTGATTAGATTGCCCCGCCATTAAAAGAAGCAAGCCAACATAAATATCTTTTATTACGATCTGTTCGGTTTTATTAGACACAATAAGTTCATATGGTCCGCCTATTTCTTCAGGAGGAAAAGCAACTTCCCATTCATCATTAATCGGCTTTACCGTTATTTTTCTACCCTTAAAAACCACGCTGACCTCTTCGTTACTTCTCCCGCTAACCCTAATCGGTTTAGCGAAAGCGAAAACCATGTGGTCATTAAATATTGGATTTAGTTGTAACATATATTATTGAGCGTTAAAGAATTCCAGGTTCTTGAAGTAGCAAGTAGAATTGGAGATATCTAGTTTTGCAACATTATCCGCACGTTTTCCAGAATGATTGGCTTTCATTTCAATTGTATACCATGAGCCAACCGTAATGATATTAACCTTAGTCCCTTCCGCATTATAGCTAGAGAAATATTGATCTTTTGCGCTATCGCCAGTCCAACAATATCCAGCAAAATTAATCCAGCTCCATTGAGCCCAAGTGGTATGGAAGAACTTGCCACTACCATCGTCGGATTCAACAAACAATTGGAATCTGATTGAATTGTAATTTCTGTAGAAGAATTCTTTTTCCCCTTCGTTATCAAAGACATCTTTAAATAAAATGTTACCAGTCTCTCCTTCAGCAAAAGTAGTCTTGGAAGTTGCCTTTATCACATCGACGTCATCTTTTTTGGTAGCTTCCATAGCTACGCCACTAGTCTCGCTTTTAAAGCCGAGAGGATCGGCCTTAAATGTATCTATTAACCATTCGTTGCCAAATCTTAGATTCCTTAAATAAACAGTGTGAGCGGAACCATATAGATTTAAGAATACATTTTCTAGTTTGAATTCTTGGCCTGCATCGTTTTTCCTAACTAGCATTGAGAAGGTATACCAATTGTTATAATACATCTTGAACACTTGGTTGCCATTTTCATAAACTCTGATCAAGTCAGAAACATTCTTTATGCCAGCATCTTCAATATAGTCGGTTCTAAACCAGCTAGATGCCCCTGTTGTAAAAATCATGTTGTCAGTCGAAGTTGCTCCATAGAGGAATTCAAATGACAAATAAGTATAATTTTCAAAGAAAGTATCAGTCTCTAAGAAAGCATCCTTGAAATGGATTTCCCCCATTCCGCTAGCTTTAACAACATTGCTTCCGGCGAAAGTTTCGTTAGTTAAGGTCAAACCTTCATCTTTTGTAACAAAGCCATCTTTATATCTATACGGTGTGTAGGTTGCAGTATAAGTAACACTTTCGCTAACTGTGGTAATCTCTTTATCCCAGCCAGCAAATTTATAGATATAGTTTTCGTCTGCTTCCTTTACTGGAGTTGATGGAACTTCCACCTCATCACCCAAGAAATAAGATTTAGTAGAAATTACGCTTCCTTCATTAACAAAAGTAACATTGAATACTTCCCTACTAGAATCAAATAAAGCGTAATAAGTTTTATTGTCAGTTACCTTTTGTTTATCTAGATCGATAACTTCGCCGTCTTCACTTAACCCCCATCCTTTGAAGACATATGTATATCCATTTGCTTTTTCTTTTGTTGGGTTTTCTCCGTCAAATGATGGAGAAGCTCCATATTCAACCCCTTCATCAACTTCAATAGTTTCAGTTCCGTTTTTCCAAGTAACTGTATATTTATTTATTTCCCAGACAGCTGAATAGGTGTCGTTTTTTGTAACAGTGCTGCTAACTTCTTTATCCCAGCGCTTAAATGTATAACCAAGTTTTGCAAAATTGGTTGGAGGTACTATTGCATCACCATAATGCAAAGATTGAACTACATTAGGTTCGCCGTTATTTAAAACAAATGTAATCGTATAATCTTTATAGGTCTCTATGAATTTAGCATAGGCATTAATATCACTAGTTGCAGTAAGGAAATTTACTTCCTTATCGCTTCCGATTGCATCTACCCATTTATCAAAAACATAAGTATAGGTATTGTCTTCTTCCTTTGTTGGATTAGCAGGGAAAGTAGGTTTTTCACCTTCAGTAAACGTAGTTTCTTGAATAAGATTTGTACCTGTTTCATCATAGAAATAGGCTTTGAATGTTTTTGGCGTTTGGTTTGCGCAGCCGACGCAGCTACCGATAAGTAGTAAAGACGCAAGAGAAGAAATGATTGTTTTTTTCATGATTAACTCCTTTTGTTAATTCCATATACATCATTTATTAAAATATAGTCAGTTACCTTAAGCATGTAGTTGCCGATATTGCCACCACATACTTCGTCATGATCGTTCCCATCCATAGGATTTTTCATGAAATTTGCTAGAAGGATGATAAGAGAATGATTATTTGATAAATCAATTGTAATTTTGTAATCTTTGCCTTTTTCAAAAGCAAAACCTTCGCCAACCCTATTGAAAGAAGAAGGATTTTTACCTAATAAGCCAAGGACCTTCCCTTCTTTAGAAATAGATAATCTAGAAGCATCGAAACCAGCGGTAAAATTAGGAACCCACCAGGAGGTTAAACCTTGGTACATATTTCCGCTATTTCCATCACCGATCTTTACCCCGTTTTCATATTGGGCGTAATTTGGATCATCGTTGTATTTATCCAATAAATATAGGTAAGAGAATGATTCTTTTATAGTTATATCTAGTTCAATCGTGTCATATTTGCTAGCCTCGGTAGAATTCTTGTTGAATATCATTCTTTGGCCACCTGGATAATCTGAATCCATAACGACTTCATCACTAAGTTTAGTCTTGTCATTTTGGAGAACCCTAACCGATATTTGCTTGTCTTCGCATCCAGGAGCACTAGCAGTAATCAAAGCAAACCCTTTCTTTAACAAGGTTAATTTGTTTCCGTTAACTGAAACAATTGAGTCATCGCCAGAGGTATAAGTTATGTTTTTAGTTGTAGAAGATTCTAAAACTTCATTATTAAGTATTATTTCTTCCCCAATTGTTTTGATATAGGCATGTTCAGTTAAATTAATATAGCCATCGATTATATCTACGTTAATTGTAATTGAATTGCCGCCTTCAATTGAAACATTAATAGAAGTAGACCCAATTTTCTTAGGATGGATTTTTCCATATATGATTGTTAATACACTTTCATCAGCAACCACATATGTTATTTGTCTATTGTTTCCAAAGATTGTATCGAATTCTAGATCAGTTGCTTTATTTAAATAACATTTTTGACTAGTTTTTGAAGTTGAAATAACTGGAGTAATATCTGAATAAACACCCCCAATATTGCTAACTTCAATATAGTCGGTAACTTTTGATAAATATGAATAATCGGAATTGCCCCAATAGAAGTCTTCTTTTGCTTTTGTTAAACCTAGGTTAGAAACATATATATCGATAGATCTGCCACTAGATAATGCATAATAGACCGAATAGGTTTTACCAGTTTCGAATTCGATTCCTTCTTTATTGTATTTGCCTAATACATTGCCATTACTATCCGCAATAGAAAGAATAGAAGCATCAGCCCCTTTAGTAGATGCACCCCACCACTCGGCTCCTTTATATTCGTTTGGGCCAATTCTAGTCGCATTAAGTGAAGCGTCCCCAAATCCTGCAGTATCTAATAGATAGAGGAACGAAATGGGTTTAATTACCTTGAAATCAAACCTGATAATAGAAGATGAAACCATTTCTTTATTATCTCTAGAAATAGTCAAATGGTTATGAATGGCATAAGAATCAAGCCCAGAAATACCTGCATCTCTATAATAAGCTTCACTAGAAGATGGATAATCATATTCATCAATGACGCGAACATCAACGCTGATTGGTAATAAATCTTCGCAAGTAATCTTAATGGAAGTAAGTCCAATTGAAGAAGCCTTGAATTTACTGTCATCAAGAGTTTTGCTAACGATTGCTTCGTTTGCTATTTCATATTTCAAATCGCCTGGTTTTGTTCCGTTTACAATGCTTGCATTGATATCAAATATTTCATTTTTATTGACTATGATTGATGATTTATCGGACACAATCATGGGTTTAGCATATTCAGTTGGAACAATGTTCTTTGTTTGCAAGTAACGAACATTATTAATATAAAGAACATCGTCTTTATTGCAGGAATTAAATTCAATATATACAGGATCTGCGGGATTTGGATCTTTTAGGTAGGAAGAAATCATTTCATCACTAGCAAAATCAATGAATACGGTATACCACCTGTTCAAGTTAATTTCGTATTCAATCTTATTGTTAGAGAGTAATGTAATCCATTTGGAATTTAAGAAATTAGTGACTCCAACATCTGCATTAAAGAATAAACGCTTGTTATTGATTGAAAAATATAAGGAAGATGCTTTTTCTAGATAAAGGTCAAAGGCAAGATAATTCCCTTTTTCCTTTAGTCTAATTATGGAATCGCTTTTGCTTGAGCCAGTCGAAGAAGCAATAACTAATGAATCTTGCAAATAATTGGATGATGAAGTCTTATAAAGATGCGGATTAGAAACCCCATCTACTGTTTTCCCTATTTTCTTATAGGTATTTGAGTTATTATGCAATTTGACAAATTCATCGTTTGAAGCCTGTAATTCATCTTCTGAAATCCTTGAATATTGAAGAGGGTTATATGGGAGGAAACTACCATCCATATAATACCTAATGTTCATCAAATAGCTTGTCAGTCCGTCAGCATTCAACGCTAGATAACAATTCAATGTGCTGTCTGGTTCGAATTCTATCCTGGCTTTAATGTCGTAAACAACTGTAAGCCATTGTTGTTTTACAAACTTATTTATATAATTGCCATCTTCATCGATTACCTTGACTATATCATTTTGGAAATATGTATCATAAGGAACATAGAATGTAGTTGACAATCCATCTAAAAGAAGCAATACCCACGCTTCTTTTTCCATATAAATATCAAAGGCGAAGTACCTAAATCCATAATTCCTGTAAGCATCTATGGCATTCGTCCCAGCATAATCGTTCATAAGACGGTGATGCCAATAACTTTCTTTTTCATCATTATGCATCATATCCCCGTTATAGAACTTCATCATGTCTGCGCTTCTAGTGCCAACTTTTCCTGAATATGGTGTATATGTAGTTCCATAATTAGCAGAGACATCATTGCTAAATGACCCTTCTACATAATTTGGCTTTACGTTGACTGCAAAGTCTAAGGAAATAGAAGATTTAGCAACATAAGAAGCATGGACATTTGTCTTTCCTTCTTTCAAGGCAAAGATTGTATTTCCGGAAAAAGAAACAACTGAAGCATCCTCTACTTCATATTTCATTTCAGGATTAGATATCTTTTCCCCATTGTCTATCAAATTAAAATTCAAAACCTTTGAAGAGAACTTCTGGTTGCTAGAAGCATATAAGGTAAATGCATCAATGGGTTTATTGTTTTCAATTAATTCGACATATGAATTTGGTTTAACAGTTAAAATGAAACTCTTGGAAATATCATTACCCTTATATTTGGTTTTTATCCTGGCATTAGTAAGTCCTTCGCTAATTCCAGTTATCTTAGTTCCGTTTGCAGTAGCAACATTACTATTATCAATTCTTACATCGTATTCTAAATTTGGATAATAGGATTCGCCATTATAAAAAATATATGGAGATATATCGTGACTAACCCCAACATAAAAGGTTGTGTTTTCAACTTTTATGCTAGGCAAACTGCCTGAATCAAAAACTTTTACATCTATTTGATATTTACTTCCCTCACTAGAAGAAGTAACGGTTGTTTCGCCTACCCCCTGTGCGATTAATTTAGCATTTTCGACAGTGACTACACTTTCATTCGCGCTAGTCCAGTTCAATAAAGATGGATCTTCTAGACCATCAAATGTAATTACCGATTCCTGATATAAATCAAGCCATGCCCTGCTTGTTTTCGTAGTAGAAGAGCCACAGCTAACTAGAAAAGAAGAAACTAGAATTGAAATTATTGTAAACAAGAATGACTTTCTATGCTTTTTCATTTTTCCACTCCTTTACTTAAAAGTGCTAAACGCTCCTAAATAACGTTTATCTATAGAATCGTTGCCTTCAAAATCATATTTATTCATATGGTTAAACAATTCACCTTGTTCTACCACGCTAGAACTAGAACAAATAAAGTCTTTCGCGTTATCAAAACCCTTTTTTGCTTCTGCTATATTTAGTTTTGGATCGAATGAATATGTATTTTCTAGAGGGAAAATAGATAAGAAATCTTCTTCAAAATTATAGAATAGGTTACTAAGAAATTTTGGTTCTTTAAAATGGGAAACGCCGCTATCAAGAGTACGTTTATTCCTTAGATAAACAATGTTATTTTCAAACATTAGTCCAGTGCAAAGAACATTGTTTGTAAAGCTTCCGTTATTAATTAGCTTCTCTTCCCCGGAATTACCTGGCATGACAATCGTGTTGTTATAAATAGATAAATCCTTTAAGGCATCGCTAGTTTCAAATACTGTTCCGCCATTATCAGCAAAAACATTATTTCTAATAGTTACAGGCCCCCAAATAAAACTCTTTTCGCGGTGAGGCAAGCCATCATCATCTCTAACAGGTGTGCCATCTTCATTGTAAATAGTCATTATTTCCGAATTGGTGCAAAGTAAGATGCCCCCACCATCGTTATGATGGGAATAGTTATATTGGAATGTGATGTTTTTACAGGATTTATCAATGTCGAAACCTTCGCCATCACCAGATCCATTCAATAAATGTGTATATGCGACTTCATTATATTGGATGGTGTAATTGATGGTTGAATGACACCATAAACCAGAGCAATAATAAGCACCGCGTCCTAAATATTGTGCGTTATAACAGGTGTTATATTCCATAACCCCACCATTCACGCCAAGTAAAACTACTCCATCTCCACCCATGTAATCCAAAGAGTTATTCACTACATTAACATTCTTAGATGGATACCAGCCTAATTCATCGTTAATATAAGTATTGTTTCCCCATTCGATGCCTGGCCTTTTTACCCATTGGGAATCAAAGAATACGCCTGCACGGGAAACTTGTTCAATTCTATTTCCTTTAATCCAAACATTTTCAAACCAAGAAGGTCCGATAGCCTTCATCGTTCCAGCATTAAAATAAATACCTGCACATTGATAAATAAATTTTCCATTAGGAGTAACTGATGCAGGTGATACAAGAGAGATATCAACATCCTTTGGAGTCAATCCCTGCCCTTGATATTGGCTAGGCAATCCATTTTCAAAATTGAAGTTTATATCATGTATGTAATTATCTTCGAAAACGATATTCTTAAGCGCGCCTTGAAATGTAGTAAATACATTTATCCCTCTTTCGGCTTCGATATTTGTAATTTCTAATTTCGAAATCCTAACATTGCTACCAGAAACATTAATCCCATAAGGGGATGAAACAAATGTTGCATACCCGTTGTTTTCTTCTCCGTATGAAGATATCAATAAAGGATATTGCTCATTTGCTTCAAAGGAAACTACATTAAGAGTATTTTCATAAGTTGTTCCTGCTTTAAATAATATACGTGTAGGATTTTCTTTTATTTCCTTAATGATTGTATCAACTTTAGAAATGCTTTTTATAGGAGAGTCTGTGCTTAATCCATCATTGCTATCATCACCAGAAATCGAATCTACATAGTAAGTTGTATACGCATCTAGTGAGACTTCAGCAAATTTAGAAGAAGCGACCAAACCATCATATTCAAATTCAACTTTCCCAGTCGTAATGGACTCAAACGAACTAGTTCCAGAACAAGATAGGCAAAAAAGAGAAAATAGTATGGGCAATAATTTAAAATGTGCTTTCATATTCATATTTTATTTATTGGCCTCCCTTCAAAACATGGATATTCTTTCCCTAAAAATGTATTTATTTTTAGTTTATGTATTTGTTCTCCTCTAAGAATGAACAAATCATGTCGGCAAATAGATAATGCATCTTCCTCGTTGGATGATTTATATAATTACAAAGTAATAAAGAAGTATCTATACCATAGCTTTCTAATTCTTTCCATTTAGCATAAACATCAATTACAGGCACACCATATTTACCCGCAATTTCCTTTTCAGCCTCAACAAATAGATCCACGCCCCCGTTATTTTGAAGTAAAGCGCATGTTGAAGCGAATTCTTTTAACTCGTCAGGTTCTTCGTTGTTTACGTATTTATTGACCATGTTATGAGTCATAAAAACAACTTTGATATTTCTAGCAATGAATCTTTCATAAATCGAAGATAAATTGGATTTGAATAATTCGATATCCTTATTTGCAAAATCATTAAGTCCAAAACACATTATTACCAAATCTACATTCTTGGAAATTATCTCAGGGACGACCTCAATCGCCCCGCTAGTATTTCTTCCGCTCAACCCAAAATTAAAGAATTCAAATTCCTTGTTCGGATAAGCATGCCTTAATTTATTTTCCACTAACGTTCTGAAACAATTAGGATAGTCCCTAATTACTTCTAATTGACCATTAATGCTAATAATTTCAAAACAGCCTTCTGTTACGCTGTCGCCAAAAAAAGCAATTTTCATTTTCATCTCTCCCTTGAATATTGACTATAAAAATCAAGCTCAATATTGATCTTTTCACGTAGTTTTATATCAAATGAGCTAGAACCAATTTGAATTTCGAATAATCCGTTTTCGATATACCAATCATGTATAGAAGCGTTATAAAAAGCAAAACTAGATTCATCTAATTTGAATGAAATAGTCTTTTTCTCTTTGGCAGGTATAAGCACCTTCTCAAAGCCTTTTAATTCCCTTAAAGGACGAGAAACCGAGGAAGAAAGATCGTTAACATAGAGTTGGACGACTTCCTTTCCATCTATGTCGGAGGTATTTGTAATATCTACAAGCACCTCATAATCGGTTTCGCTTAATTTATTTATTCTTAAATTCGAATATTCAAAATTAGAATAAGAAAGGCCATAACCAAAAGGATAGATAATCTTGTAGTTAGGGTCATTCATCCTTCTATAGCCTACAAATACGCCTTCATTATATCTGACGATGCTATCGGTTGAATTTACCCCGTCGACAAATTCGTTATCCTCGCACGTAATAAACGTTTCACTTAATTTGCCACTAGGATTAGTTTTTCCTAGCAAGACATCGACTAAAGCCTCGTTGATTCCTTCTCCGCCATATCCAGCAAAGACAATGCCATCAACTTCATTACACCAGGTTGAAACGTCAATAACTCCACCACAATAAATAACTACTACTGTCTTTATTTTTGAAGCAATCTGGTGAATTATACTTTCTTGCACCTTGCTTAGTTTTAATGAAGTTCTATCAAATCCTTCTGCAAAAGCATCTTTTTCAACCGAAACAGTAACGATAGCAACATCATTAACACTAGCTCTTTGCAACATTACCGATGTTTCGAAAACGGAGAATGAATTATATCCAAACCTGCATTCCGCCTTGATTCCATTAAGATTTAATAATTCATCTAGCGATTTAACTTTGTAACTGGATTTTACGCAAGAAGAACCGCCACCACCAAACGGAGGATTAATTGAAGAAGAACCCGTTACCAAAACCTTGTCGGTCTTTTTTAATGGCAAGATGCTATTTTCGTTTTTGAGCAGAACAATGCTTTCTTTAGCAATGTTAACTGCATTAAGGTGGCTTTCTTCTTTATTAAACAAAAACTATCTTTTTGTTATTTTTTGTTTTCGAAATAAGACTAAACAAATTATTTATGGACTCATCTATTTCTTTTTCATCGATGTATTTTTTATCATATGCTTCAGTAAGCTCTTTAATGGCTTTTTCATCATATGCCATCCTTAAATCAAGTCCTGCCTTAAGTGATTTCGCGCTATTATGAACAGCGCCCCAATCAGAAATTAGATAACCCGTGTATTTAAATTTATCTCTTAGAACATCTTTTAGAAGATATCTATTCTCGCAAGAATAAATCCCATTCACACAGTTATAAGAAGGCATCAAACACCATGGATTTGCTTCTAATGCAATTTCAAATGGTCTTAGATAAATCTCAAACAAAGTCCTTTCATCAACTTCGCTAGACCTAAATTCTCTTTCGTATTCGTAATTGTTGCAGGCAAAATGTTTTAAACAAGCACCTATGCCTAAATCTTGCACCCCTTCAATATAAGCTTTAGCAAGAACCCCACTTAATAAAGGATCTTCGCTAAAATACTCAAAATTCCTTCCACAAAACGGGCTTCTTTTTATATTCACTCCAGGACCTAAAATGACATCAACGCCATTTTCTATGCATGAAGATGCAATTAGGCGTCCTTCTTGATATGCCAAATCTTTATTCCAAGTATTTCCAAGAGAAGAAAGAGTAGGAAAAGAGACTGCTTCAAGCTCTTTATCTCCTTCGCACTTTCTAAGACCATGTGGGCCGTCAGAAAAAGTTAAAGATGGTACCTTACCATTTAAATCTTCGCTATGCCAAAAGTCTTTTCCTGTCAGGAGCTTTAGTTTTTCAATTAAAGACAAATTAGAAAAATCTCTATCCATGCTTAATCTCCATATTCCCAAACAATGAGAAATCAATAATTCCTATTTCATTAGTCAATAACTCAAGTTTTACTTTACAAGTAGTCACATCTTCAAAAGTAACATAATCGATATTCAATTCTTTTTGAGGCTTAGAATTGTCTATGATAGTTACATATTCATCATTTATTAAGGCTTTAACCAAATAAGGAACAGGCTTAGGTAATTTGTTTTCTTTGTAATTCAAATAGACATCCCTAAACCAAATCCTAAAAGAAGAGATTTGGTAATATCCCCCTAAATCAAAAACAATCGATGGATGGATATCGTTATCATCTGGTTGCCAATATGTAAGGTTACTTTCATCGGTAATATAAATTCCAAAATGATCATTTTTGATAGATGAAACTTCTGGAATTAAAGAAGCAGTCAGATTATATAAGCCTAAACCCTTTTCTTTTTCATAATAAGGAAAAACCTGTGGGGTTTTAGTTACAGTTTTGCAATACAACTCTCCGTTTTCATCAATAAAGACTTGATCCATTCCAATTCGTCTTTCATATTTATGGGAAACAGGCATTGCAATTGTATAAAAACACCAAATCGTATCATTTGGTCCATCGCAAACACATCCGTGCCCCGCCCCTCTAATTAAAGAATCCTGACTTTTGGTTAATGGATTTCTTTTTTGGCAAATGAAATTATCTAATGGGGAAGTATCCGAATAGTAAACTGCATTGCAATAAGAGGAATCGCAGGTATCAGGAGAAGCATAAATCAAGTAATAACGTCCGTTTTTCTTATACATGTGCGGGCCTTCGACCCAGCCATAATATAAATCTTGATTATATTTGCCATGTCTTTCCCAAGGATGGCTAAAAGGATCCATCTCAAATAGACATATTGGGCCTCTAATAACTTGGCATGGGTTGTCTTTATCTAATTCATAACCGATTATCCTATTTGAGTAGCCATAATAATTATCTGCATCCGGATTATCATAGGCATATAGATATATCCTTCTATCATCATCAATAAAAATCCCAGGGTCACAAGGGGTGAATTTGTTCCCATTTAAGTCAATAAAATCGCCTAGAAGGGTAAATGGCCCAAATGGGGTCTTGCCAAAATATAGAGGACAGAACCAAGAAGTTAATAAAAATCCATCTTTATAAGGAATAATTGTTGGAGAATATTTAGGGCAATATGGTTCGGTTTTGTAGAAATCCCAATGCAAGAAGTCTTCACTATAGAAGCACATTCCATAACTTGGATATAGATACCACTTGTTATCATAAAACATAACAGTAGGGTCGCTAATAGAACGATAATCGCTAGTTTTGTCTGAAGCCGGCTTATTTTCATGAGAAAACATGCCGTGCTCGTATTTATACCATTCATCTTTGCCTCTAGGGATGTTAGGAATGGGAAGAGGGTTACAATATGTATATCTGCATGTATTTTTCTTCATTGTTATTTCTCCCTTTTTTGGAATGCCTTGGGAGAAATCCCATATGCTTTTTTAAAAGCCTTGGAGAAATAGAAAGCATCCTCAAATCCTACTTTTCTTGCCACATCAGCAATGCTGAAGTCATCGTTAATGAGTTTAACTGCCATATTCATTCTCTTTTTATTTAGGAAAACTATCGGAGAAAGGTTCATGTTCGTTATGAATAGTCTTCTAAAATAATTAGGAGAATAGCCATTATCCCTAGCAAAAGTAGATATATCTATCTTGCTAGCATAATTGGCTTCTACATATTCAACGAATTTATCACATATTTCATATTTAGAATTTGCCAGTTTTAGCCTTTCCCTGTGTTCAAGATTAAACAAAACCTTTAACACTAACGAATTAAGCAATAAAGGAGTTATTTGCTTATTGACGTTGGACAAAGGATAGAAAGTCTCGATAAGACTAGTGAAGTCATTATAGAAAATCGAAAGCCTATTATTTCTATATACTATGGGTTCATCATATAAACCATAATTGGGGTCGTTTTCTACTATAAACTTTGATAAATATGGAGCCTCTTTATATTTTGGAGTGCAGTATTTAAAATACATTTCATTGCAGTCGAAAGCTTCCCTTTCTTTCGACCAATACAAATCAAAATGCATGATGAAGTAATTGCATCCTTCATTTTTGTTTAGATATTCCTGATACATGATGTCGGGAGGAATAATAATTACATCGCCTGACTTCAATTCGATTTTCTCTTTTGGGAAATCAAAATAAATCTTGCCATTTAGAACCGCTAGCATTTGATAGTCATAAAGCTTCCTTCTAGGGCAATTATGCTCATCATCAATGTTATTAAGCCTTATGGCCCTAACAAAAACATTCAATGAATTCAGGTTTATTGGTTTTTTCGATTCTTCTAAACTTGATAATGCCATACCTTATCCTTTGATTACATACATTTGCCCAGGAGCAAAATAATATATATTTGATTTGCCTTTATATTTGATTTCTAACGACTCTACTTCTCTTTGCTCATTGTTGACAATAGCCAAAGCAGTTTCATTAGATTTAGAAAATAAAGAAACAATAATATTCCCTTTATTTCTAGCTTTTGCCTCTATTTCTAGTTCATCATTAGAATAGTTTTTGTCCTTAATAAATAAGGCTTGCTTAAATCCATATCCTTCCAATTCGCTGCTAAGCAAGGAGATACAGTAATCCTCTCTTTTTAAATAATAGAATCCTTCTGTCTTTCTTTTAAATAAATCAATCGGGGCATTTCTATATGAAGATTCAATTTCTCTTTCATAAAGGAAGAACCAAAGATTATTTGTAGCACCCAAGGCAAATGAGGTAGATAATTGCCAACGTATATCATCTAAAGTAGGTTCACGGTAAAACCAATGGCCTACACTTAAATTAGTAACAACAAAAGGGACATGGTTTTTTCTAGAAAGTTCACCAAATCTAATTAAATTATAAAAATAATCGTCGATGCCTTTTTGATTAAAAACTATGTCGCATTGTAAATAATAATCATAAGATACGAATGCAAGGCCATGGTTTTGAATTAAATCTTCGATCATCTCTAGATATTGGCTTTCTTTTACATTATCCCAGCCACAGCAACCAATAACTGCATTTATAGCCAAGAAATTAACAAATGGTTTTGCATATTTACTAACTATGGAGCATGCCTTTTGCAAACAAGGGAAATCAGCTCCATGTGGCTCATCACAAATGAAAATCCCGCCAAAAGAAGAATAGGCATTGTATATTTTTGAATATTCCTTAACCTTTTCTTCATATAAAGTTTCCCCAACTTCTTCTAATGTAAAATTAAGAAAGCACTTATTAACAATTATTAGCTTTATCCCTGCTTTTTCGCATTCTTTTAAGGTTTCTAATATGTATTGGTTATCTTCTTTAGTATCGTTAGAAACACTAGAGAGCATGAAAGAAAAACCCAACTCCTTCCAATGATCAACGCATTCTTTAGGAGAATATAGATTGCATTTAGTGTAATTCCAGGCGCCTATTTTCATATCTATTTTCCTCTTATTATCAAAGCAAGCGGAATAGGGACAATAAATAAAGCAGATAATACCTTTGCATAATTAGGCATCTTGATTTCTATCATCCTATATAGTTCCAAGCTCGAACAAACTATCCCTAGATATAAAAGAATTAAACAAATAACGATAGGAACAAGCATGATTTGTTGTATATACATTGCATTTTCAGCTCCGAAATGAGCCTTTCCTAAATAGGTAAGTCCAGTCGAAATCAAAGCGGCAACAAGCAAGATTATCGAAGTTAGACCCCACTTCTTTGTAGGTACAAGTAAAATGGTAAAACCCTTAACCAGTTTATCTATGTAAAAGAAACTGACGAAAGGGATAAGATTCAATAAGAATAGCTTTTCTTTTTTGCGGTAAGCTAAAACAGTTATTCCTATCGAATACCATTCAATTAATGCAAAAGTGACGATCCAACCAATAACCATTTTATTTTCCAAACAATTGCTTCATAACGGCATAGGCTTGATTGATATAATCGATATATAATTTGCCGTTAGCAGAAGCCATGAACGAATTAATTTCAGCATCTAAATCATGTTGTCTTGAAGATGGGGCAATCGCATTCCAATATTCAATGCAAGAACCATAGACCGGGGCAATTGCATTTGAATAGGCAATATTTACCTGCGAGTTAGTCATAGGCCACATATATGTATTCAATTCATTTTCAAAATAGTTAGATGGGTCTCTAGCGACATTTATCCAAGACTTTTCTTCTTCTGTATAGCCTTTATAAGTCAAATTACTTACGGCTTGGTTTTCTACTAATGACAAAATTCCTGAATATGGAGCATTGGTCAAATAAGATTCCTTCCCATCTGGGAATGAATATGTTCCATCCCCATTATTGACCCAATGGGTCCCCTCAATTCCATATTTGCATAAATTATAGTTGTCTGGATTTTTATACATCCAATCGACAAATTGGAGTATTTGTCTTGTCTTATTTGAAGTATTTAAAATACAGGCTGCAAATGAAGCAACGCTATTTTTTGAAAAACCCTTTTTGGTAGAAGAATCATTCTCACTTAATGCTCCAAGAACAGTAAATTCAGCCTCGCTATTAACGGATTTGCATTTCCTTGCTACTTTAACCAAATGTTCAATCGAAGGATCAAGTACAAATACACCGGTTTTAGAACCTATGAAATTTGTTTCGCCTTGTTCAAGTAAGATAGTCTGCCATTCTTGGGAATAGATTCCTTGGCTAGCCCACTTATACTCTAAGTCGATTACTTTCTTATATTCATCGGTGCAGAAACCCGGAACGACTTTTCCGTCTTTAAACCCGTATTTAAAATAGCCAGCATTGCCATATGGTCCTACAGTAAGGACTTTTTCCATATCCCAAATAGCGCCAGTTATGACGTGGCCAAGATTATATTTGGATTTCATGGCTAGGCACATCTGTTCAAAGACTTCCAAGTTGTCGACTAGCTTCAAGCCATCTTTTACTTTTTCTTGTTTATCGGTATATCCGCATGCTTCCATCCAGTCTTTTCTAACTAGAATTCCATAATTCTTGCCATCAATATTAGATGGGATACCTATAATCTTGCCTTCATCATTAGTAAGTGAATTCTTTGGTTCGCCTTGGATTTTCTCAAGTAAATTCGGGGCATAATCATAAATATCGTCGGTAATGTCCCTATAAAGATTGTTCTTTAATACATAGTCATCGATGCCGTCTCCACCTTTTGTATGCGATATGCAGATATCGATAGTTCCACCAGAAGCAATGGTACTTTGAATCTTTGTTTTCATATCTTGACCAAGATAAGAAATATTAAACTTTAGGTTTCTTCCTGTATCTTCGTAATATTTATCTTGGACAGCCCTAATAACATCCGCTTCTTCTTTCCCTTTGGTCCAGCTATACTCGCTAGATCCGCCAGCGTAGATAACTATTTCAGTTGGGGCTAGTTTATCTTGGCTATAACTAGTATTAGTTTCCCCTCCACAAGAAATAAGAGCACCACTAACTAGCATTAACGTAAACGTCTTCATAGATTTGTTTTTCATATTCCACTCCTTTATTGTTTGACCGAACCAGCGGTCATTCCTTTCACATAATATTTATGTAACATTGGTGATAAGATCATCAATGGTATAACCGTTATAACAATCGCGGCATTTCTAGCAGCAATAACAGGCGCCAATGAAGATTCATCTATTCCTGAAATTGAATTCATGTTAGTTAGAATTTGTCTTAAGACATATTGAATGGTCCAGCTAGTTTCTTTTGTTGAATCAAAATAGAGCAATGTATCTAGCCAGTTATTCCATCTATCTACAAATATTATTAGTCCTATTGTCATCATCATGGGGATAGCTAACGGAATATAGACCTTGACCATCTTTTGGAACTCATTAGCACCATCAATTTCAGCAGCTTCGGAAAGAGAATCAGGAATTGTGTAGAAGAAATTCCTCATCAATAAAATAGATGCAATCCTAAGCGTGCAAGGCAAGATCAATGCCCACAAGGTGTTATATAGATTTATCCACTTTATTACTAAGAACAAAGCAATCGTTCCTCCTCCGAAGAACATTGGAATCATAAAGAGGATATTAAAGAATTTCCTGCCTACTAATCCTTTTCTAGAAAGGACATAGGCGGCACTTGTACATAAAACAACCGATATTATTGAACTAGAAAACGAAACAATTACAGAATTTAGCAATGAATTAAAGAAGAGGTTCGACATCTCGAAAAGATATTTATATCCGTCGAAAGTAAACCCTTGGAACCAAAGCCCGATCCCGTTACTCATCAATTTTGAATTATCCGAAAGTGAAGAGACTAGGATTATCCAAAAAGGGATAAGGAAAACTAGCGACAAGATTATCATCAATGTGTAATTGAAGACATCAAACAAAGATATCTTTTTATTAACATGTCCTCTTCTAATCATAAAATGCCATTATTCCCCGTTTTCTTAACAACCCTATTAACAATAAGAACAAGTACAAAACCAACCAGGCCTCTAAATATATTTAAGGCTGTCGATTCTGCAAAACCACTGCCAGAGGTAATACTCATAATCATGCTAGAGCTAATTACATCCGTATTCCCTAAAGCACTACTACCATTTACCATGGCCATAATCTGGTCAACATCATCGCCTAAAATAGATGCAACATCTAATAGAAGCTGCAAACAAATAACGCTAGACAATGATGGCAAGGTTACAGTTATGGCTTGCTTAAACCTTCCTCCACCATCCATCTTTACTGCATCGTATAATTCTTCATTAATCGTACCCATGCCGGAAATATAGATTAAAGTTGCCCAGCCTAAACCCTTCCATAAAGATGAAAATGCCAAGATAACCCACCAAGGACCCGGGGTGTTATACCAAGAAACAGGATCACCACCGAAAGCGATAATCATCTTATTGAATAAGCCACCATCGTATTTGAATAAATTATAGGCGATACCACTTACTGCAACCCAAGAAAGGAAGAAAGGAATATAGGAAATTGTTTGGACAGTGCTTTTGAATCTTTTCCTACCGATTTCTCTTAATAATACCGAATAGATAAGAATTATCGGGAAGTTAATAGCAAGCCTAATCAACGAAATATAAATTGTATTTCTTATAAGACGATAAGCCGATGTATTTACATTCGCGAATATATTT
>DAVZIW010000015.1:0-18894 GCA_052273085.1 Candidatus Alloenteromonas sp. | reverse complement strand
TAATTTCCTCCTAGTAGTAATATAGTATTTATTTAGTAGTATTAATATATAGATATATTACTTTTCTAAATCAACTTTAATTCCAACCGCTTTTAATTGGTCTTCATCAACTTTTGATGGGGCGTGTGACATTGGGTCAATGGCTGAGAGGTTCTTTGGGAAAGCCTCAACATCCCTAATGTTATCAGTATGGGCTAAAATCATGGTAAGTCTATCAAGCCCAAAGGCTAAACCCCCATGTGGCGGAGCCCCATATTTGAAGGCATCGATGAACCAACCGAATTTAGCGGCGACATCTTCATCGGAGAGTCCTAACAACTTGAATATCTTCCATTGGATATCGTGGTCATAGATTCTTAATGTTCCTCCACCAGCTTCATATCCGTTGATAATGATATCATAAGCATAGGCCAAGACTTCTTCTGGTTTGCTATCTAATAAAGGCAAGTCTTCATCCCTAGGTCTAGTGAATGGATGGTGTTCGGCAGTATATTTGCCTTCTTCTCCTTCAACAGGATCAAACATTGGGAAGTCGACAACCCACAATACATCGAATGAATTTGGATTGATTAGATTTAATTTCTTTCCATATAAGGTCCTTAAAGCACCTAGTCCGAAGTCTATATCTCTTCTATAGGCGCTAGAAGAAACTAATACAAGATCATCTTCTTTTAATTCTAGTAATGAAACTAATTGGGTTTTAGTTTCTTCATCCATGAATTTATCAGCAAATGAACCAATTAAGGCATTATTCTCATATTTTAAGGCAATTAATGAAGGCAAATTGAATTTCTTTGCTTCCATATTTAGCTCATCTAATACTTTTCTAGAAGTAATTTTGGCTTGGTTAGGGATTACTAAGCATTTGATGAATTCCTTGTTTTCAAATCCAGGGAAACTAGTCTTGTTCATTATTCCTTTTATGTCTTTTAGCAATAGTCCATACCTTGTATCAGGTTTATCAGAGCCATAATTATCCATGGCATCCCAATATTTCATCCTTCTTAAAGGTAAAGGAAGGTCATAATTAACGACATCTTTGAACATCTTCTTTAGGAATCCTTCCATTAAGGAAAGGAGTTGATCCATATCAAGGAAAGAAGTTTCTAGGTCGAGCTGGGTGAATTCAGGCTGCCTATCGGCACGTAAATCCTCATCCCTAAAGCATTTTGCAACTTGGTAATATCTTTCAATTCCCCCAACCATCAAAAGCTGTTTCCATAATTGAGGAGATTGAGGAAGGGCGTAGAAACTACCTTTCCTAGTCCTGGAAGGAACTAGATAGTCTCTTGCTCCTTCTGGAGAAGACAAATTCAAAATTGGGGTTTCTACCTCTAAAAAGCCGTTTTCATCGAAATAAGAATGGAAACATTTAACTATTTCCGCTCTTATTTTTAGATTGTTTAGCAAGCAAGGACGTCTTAAATCTAGATATCTATATTGAAGCCTAGTGTCTTCTAGAGCATCAGTTTTATCTGCAATTATAAAAGGGGTTAATTCAGCCTTATTTATAACTTTTAAGGAAGATACGATTACTTCTATTTCCCCGGTCTTTAGCTTTGGATTTGGGGTATCCTTCTTTTTGACTTCCCCTTTGACTTCCACTACATATTCATTTTTGATTTCAGGAGCTGAGTCTGGATTAAGCACAGTACATCCAACAATTCCAGTCGAATCCCTTAAATCAATGAAAAGAAGCCCACCGAGGTTCCTTTTTGAGGCAACCCAGCCTAGAAGAGTAACTTTTCTTCCAATGTCTTTTAATCTTAGATTTCCGTTAAAATCAGTTCTTTCCATAAATATCCTTATTCGTGATGATGATGTTCTTCTTCATTAAATAATCCGTCTAGTTCCTTATCTAGATTATCCAAGGAAACTTCTTTTTGTTCCTTCTTCTCTAGATCTTTTATTTGGATGATTCCTTTTTCTAGTTCCTCATCTCCAAATATCAAGGCAAATTTTGCTCTAGATCTCTCGGCTTTTTTAAAATAAGAGCCTAATTTGCCCATTTTATAAGGCCTATCGATTGAATAACCAAGTGACCTAAGTTGCTCTGCCAAAGAGAAAGAATATTCCATTGCCTTCTCTCCTAGAGGCATTAAATAGATGTCTAGTTCTTGCTTGATGTCCTTTAATAAATCAAATTCCTTCATTAAAGAATAGATTCTTTCCATTCCAAGAGCAAATCCAACCCCATGATCGATATCGCTAGGTCCATCAAAACTAGACAAGAGTCCATCATAATGTCCCCCACCTAGTAAGGCTCCATAATCTTTGCCAGTAGGAGAAAGCATATGTACCTCGAATACTATTTCTCCATAATAATCTAATCCCCTGACGAGATTATCATCGATTTCATATTCGATGCCGACTTCATTTAATATAGATAAGGTATGGTAGAATCTTTCTTCGCTAGATTTAGATAGATAATCCCTCATCTTTGGGGCGCCTTTAGCAATTTCTTGGTCAGAAGCTACCTTGCAATCAAGAATTCTAAGAGGATTTAGCTTAAGCCTTTCCTTGCAATCATCGCACATAGATTCGATTCTAGGGGCAAAATAGGCTTTCAAGGCTTCTTTATATGCTAATCTAGATTCTTTGTCCCCCAAGGTATTTACTTTAACCTTAAGTCCATTGAATCCAAGCATGCCAAGCACCCTCATCGCAAATACTACGACTTCGGCATCAAGTTCGCTTGAATCAATCCCGACTGCTTCAATTCCAGCCTGGTAGAATTGCCTATATCTACCAAGTTGAGGCCTTTCGTATCTAAAAACAGGTCCAACATAATAAGTCTTGAGTGGCAAGTCATTTGTTGCATATAGCTTATTTTCGACAATTGACCTCATAACACCTGCTGTCCCTTCAGGACGAAGTGTTACACTTCTATCCCCTTTATCGAGGAAAGTATACATTTCCTTACGGACAACATCGCTAGAAGTACCAGTACCCCTAGAGAAAACTTCCGTATATTCTAGACATGGAGTCTCGATTTTCTTGTAATTATAAAGTTCGGCAATAAGGGAGAAGATATTTTCTATATAGTCATAGCAATAACTTTCGTCCCCATATAAATCATGAGTACCTTTAACACCTTTGATTTGCATACTAAAAAGTCCTTTCTAGTCGTTAATAATTATAGACTTCCTGAGACTAGTTAACAATTACAACTAATCAATGAATCACTCTTTCTACAGAGTAGACACCCTTGACACCAAGAAGCAAAGCAAAGCAATCGCTTAATACTTTGGCGTCACTAACAGTAATGGTCATTGAAACGACATCATTTAAAGTTTCTTGTATCAAGTGGGCCTTTAAATCAGTAACCCCAACTCCTTTAGATGCCATTACCTGCAATATATCATTTAATAATCCAGGTCTATCGTTAGAATAAACCTCGATATCAACGGGGTATCTAGATATTCCTAAATCTTCTTTCCAATAGACATCTATCAAGCGTTTTTGTTCGTTTGCAATATTTGGGCAAGACTTACGGTGGATAGTAATTCCTTTCCCTTTGGTTATATAGCCAACAATATCATCCCCTGGGATTGGGGTGCAGCATTTGCCTAAAGATATGGCAAGTCCGCTAGATCCGCCAGGAACATTGACTGGGGAAGAGTTATCATTTGTATTGTCTTTTTTCTTCTTGAATTCAAATCCAGGCTTCTTTCTAACATGGAGGAAAGAAAGAATGGTCCCAGGCGCTGGGTTTTTTTGCGAGACCATCACGAATAAATCATCAAGATTATCGAAATGGTATTCGTTACGAAGCTTTTCGTTATCTATTAATTTAAGTGTTTCTTCTTCGCTAAATCCTTGTGACTTAAAAGAATCTAGCAATGAAATCCTGCCAACCCTGACTTTTTCTTCTTTCAAGATGGCGGCATCTTTTTTCTGGAGGGCTTTCTTGATATGGGCTTTAGCAGAGGCAGTCTTAGCGATTTCTAGCCATGAATTATTCGGGCCAGAAGAAGTTTTTGATGTCCTAATCTCGCATACATCGCCAGTTTTTAAGACAGTATTAAGAGGTACAAGAACTCCATTAACTACCGCTCCAATCGCACTATCCCCGACTTTTGTATGTATTTTATAGGCAAAATCCAAAGTAGTCGCCCCAGCAGGCAAATCAATGACTTTTCCTAAAGGAGTAAAGACATAGACATTCGCCCCGAATATATCGTTTGAAAGTGTTGCCATATATTCGCTAGCAGTACCATCTTGTTCCCCTGAAAGTGAGACAAAATCCCTGAACCAATGGAGTTGTTCCTCGATTTCTTTTTGTTCATCCTTCGCGTTATAATGGCCACCTTCTTTATATTTCCAGTGGGCCGCAACACCACTTTCGGCAACTTGATCCATCTCTTCGGTTCTGATTTGGATTTCATAAATCTGTCCATCGCCAGAAACAATCGAAGTATGTAACGATTGATACATATTCGGCTTCGGCATGGCAATATAATCCTTAAACCTACCAGGAATTGGCTTATATGTAGAATGGATAATACCTAATATTTCATAACAGTTAATGACCGTCTTAGTAATGACTCTAATGGCCAAGACATCATAAATTTCATCGAAACTATGGCCTTTTTGATACATCTTACGGTAAATGGAATAGATGGATTTGACCCTTGATTCCATTTTGCAAGGAAGATTATGCTCAAGCAAAATATCAGCAATCCTTTTCTTTAATAATTCAAGGGAATGCTTCCTGTTTTCGTATTTTTCGTTAACTAGCTTTAAAATGGAATTATATTTATCTCTTTCTAGGTATTTTAAGGATAAATCTTCCATCTCGCTTTGGACGGAATAGATACCTAACCTATGGGCAATCGGGGTAAATACTTCAATTGTTTCCTTAGCAAGGGCTTTTTGTCTTTCTATGGAAAGAGAATCCAAAGTCCTAAGATTATGGAGTCTATCGGCAAGTTTAACAATGATGACCCTGACATCTCTTGCCATGCCTAAAAATATCTTTCGATGGTCTTCGGCCTCAAAATCTTCAGCCGTCATCTTCGATAATTTCATTCTCTGAATCTTAGTAAGAGAATCAACAATCTTCGCGACATCTTCTCCAAACATCTTCTCGATGTCTTCAATTGTCGCATCGGTATCTTCGACTACATCATGGAGAAGCCCAGAAGCAATCGTGGCAGGTCCAGATTGGAGGGATGCTAAAATATAGGCAACTTCGATTGGATGATGGATATAAGGTTCCCCTGATTTCCTAAATTGGCCTTCATGCTTGGTTTTGGCAAACAAATAGGCGTCTTCAATCATCTTCCTATCGTTAGGATTAGTGATATAGACATAATACAAGGCCTTAAGATCCTCGAAAGTATGCATTGGGTATCCTCCGTTTGGAGGTAATGTTGTTTTTTGTTCTACTAGATTTTCCATACCCTTCTAGTATAGGCTAAAACTAAAAATAATATATATTATTTCTTTTCGTTACAGGCAAATTGTATCTTAAACGAGCCCTTAAATTCATTTAGACGGAATTTCCCTTCCATATCTAAATTAGATTTATTTAAGACATCATCTTTTATGGAAAAGGAGAAAACTTCCGAATTTGGGCTTATTTTGAAGGTTAGATAACCTAATCTATTGAATTTTAAAGTCGAGGTTGGGACGTTTTCTATAACAAAAGTAGGTTCTTCATAATCATGTCCAAAAGGAGCAAATTTCCTTAAGATTTTATAGTTTTCCATGGATATATCATTTAAAGAGATACTGATTTCTTCCTTTTTAGGCTCGGTAAAAGGATGGCTAGAAGCGTATTCTTCTAGTTTTTCTTTAAATATTTCGTAATCTTCTTTTTTGATGGCTACCCCTGCTGCAAAAGAATGACCGCCTTTCCTAATAGGAAGTCCACCTAGACTAGAGAAGAAATCAATTAGATTTAGACCGGGCTTGCTTCTAAGCGAGCCTGCTAAGATATCTTTATCTTTATAGGAAGAAGAAAAGATAGCAACTGGCTTATTTTCTTCTACAACAATTCTAGATGCCAACAAGCCATTTAACCCTTCACCTAGACTAGTAGATATGCAGACACTAAACTTATCTTTATCGATATCGATTTGGCTTAAGGCCGTCTTAGTCATCTCTTTCCTATTTTTATTATATTCAAGGGCCAATAAAGAAGATTGCTTCAAATCTTTGCAGTCATTTGCAAAATAATGGACCAATTTATTCGCATCATATTCAGTATCAATCCTGCCTACTGCATTAATTGATGGGACTATTTCCATTCCTAATACCTTTTCATCAATATAGGTGGCATTAGTCAAATTGAAGATAGTTGGATATTTATTCTTATTAATTAAAGATAAGGCCAGGGCTACTATTTCCCTATTATATGATTTCATCGGCATCGTATCTGAAATTATCGAAATCGCCCCTAAAACCAAAAGATATGGATCAACTTTTCCTAATAAGCAAATAGAAAACAAGAAAGAAAGATAACCAGCCGAGACATTGTATTCCCCATAATCTAATAAATCGTCATGGATAATTGAAAAGGCTTCAGGCAAGGATGGACCAATTTCATGATGGTCGATTATTAAAGTATCGATTCCATTTTCTTTTAAATAGGAGATAGCTTCAAAGCAATTGACCCCGTTATCAACACATATTAATAAGGAAAATCCTGCTTTAGCTATCTTTTTTGCATTATCTAGATTTAGCCCATATCCATCTTTAAATCTAGAAGGGATAAAGAAAGATACATGCTTATTTAGTTTAAGCAAGGAATAATAGATAATCGAAGTTGACATGATGCCGTCGCAATCATAATCGCCATAGATGATTATCTTTTCATTATCTTTGATGGCTTTTTCTATTCTTTCCTTTGCTTTAATAACGCTAGGATGGCTATTAATTAGAGGAATATTAGCAAAAGAAGGCTTAGCAATTAGTTTGCTAAAACCTTCTTCATCAAGATTATAATAATTTTTTAGTTTCTTTAGAAAAGTATCCATTAGTCATTGATACCGATAAAGATAGCTTCTTCTGGTTCGGCAGATTTCTTCTTTTTCATTAATTGTCCGCCAGTATTCTTCTTTTTCTTCTTTAGTGGCTTGAATTTGATGTGGGAGAACATCTTAACAAAGCAAGAATATAAGAATGGATATAAGGCTAAGGTAGTTGCAAGAGCAAATGCCAATCCTAATATGAAACTTAGATATGGTGACATGAAGTAAATTGGGCCAAAGGCGAAATAGACAATGCCAACATAAGCAGCTAATAAGGCAAAGATGATAAGGATGCCAGCTTGTCTAGATGTAGATTTCTTGACAACATCAAGTTTAAATTCGACGGTTCCTCTTTCTTTGGCATGTGTAGAAGCAACCAATTCCTTTTCGTAAGTTGCAATGAATAAGGCAAGAAGGAAGCCAACAAGAGCAACTCCGACTGAACCAAGGGCAACTACTGGGGAAGTAGAAATTCTAGCGATTACGAAGAAGGCAACGGCAATATAGCTAGAAGCAGTTACTACTATTCCCATCGATAAGGCCCTAGAAATGCCATATCTAAGTACTAAATAGACAACACTAACTAATATTCCAATTCCAACTCCAAGAGCAACGCTTCCTAAATATGGTTGGCCAATTTCAGGGGTGACTGTTGCAAAATAGGAGATATAATCGGCAGTTTCCCTAACATATCTATTTTCGATGAAATTAGTAATTGCATCGTTTAATCCTAAACTAGTTGGGGCTGACCAGGTATTTGAAGCATCCAAAGTAGAGATGCTATACATCTTATCTCCACCATTTTCTTCGGTTAATGGAAGATAAGTGTTGAGCTTGATTTCATAATAGAACCAATAATAAGTCTTACCAGTACCAGCATCGGCAGTTTCATATATTGATTTTGGGGTTTCGGATAATTTGATATCTTCGTTTGGATTAGATACATATTCAATCAAAGTCTTGTCATCAATCTTGATAGAATCTAGTAAATATGAATCTCCAGTGGCATCTTTTCCGAATAAGTGAGCAACGTCAGATAAACTAGAAACAGTGATGTAATCGCTCTTTTCACTTCTTACATCAATTCTAAGGACGGTTTGGCTTTGCTTATAGGCGGCATCATTATAGACATCGCCATTTTTGACACCAAATCCAATCATCGTGCCAATGCCAGCTAAGACAAATAAGCTAGTAACGATTCCTACCCAAAGCTTTCCTTTGGAGAAATCCTTATCCTGATATGGGCCGAAATATGTTTGTTTTTCTTCTTTTACTAAATCAGGGATCTTCTCACCATTGATATTTAGTTGCTTTACAAAGCTAGATTGCATTGAATTATCGGTGCATAATAGCCAGCCTGCTAATCTTAAGAAGACTAGGTTAACCAAGGTAGCAATTAATCCACCGCCAACTAACATAACGCCAAACTTGGAAGCTAAATCGCCAGCGAATAGATATACAAATGTTCCTAATATAATAGAGACAACACCAGCATCGATAACAGGAAGTACTGATTTCTTAGCAGCTTCTTGGCTTGCTTTCTTTAATGTTCTTCCTTTATATATTTCATCTTTTAATCTAGAAGAATAGATAAGGGCACCAAATAAGGCAACTAAGCCAGTGGCCATAATTCCTAATAAGGCAGCAATATTGAATTGGCTACCAAAGGCAACGAATAATCCAAATGCCCCAAAACTAGATAAGGCAATGGAAGTAATCTCGGCTAAAGCAAAGATTCTATCAAATAATACTAATAAAATGCAAAGGAAGACAAAGACAATCAGAGTAGAAATAAGAGTCTTGCTTAAGGCTGGAGAAATAGCATAATCCCCAACGCTAATTAAGTTTTCTACTGTTGCATTAGCCTTTTCAGAATAGGTGAATGTAAGCCTATAATCGCCTAGATTAGAGGCATTGAACATATTACGGAGGAAGATGGCAGCTTCGTAAGCTTCTTTTGTCTTGCTTGGATCATAATTACCATCGCTAGAGATTGCGTCACTAGTAGGAATTAATTGAAGATATGGGGTTTCCTTATCAGTATCGCTAGATTGATACCAGACGGCATTATCATTAGTGGTAGCTTCAACTGTTAGGATTCTATTTTTAACGTTAACATCCTTATCGGCTTTGTCATAGGTATCGTCTTCTTTTCTATTGGCCCAGACGACTAATAAGGTATTTTGGGCTGCACTAGTCTCGTTGCCACTAGAATCAGTTTCGGCAGCTTTTGTATTGTCATTACAATATTTTAGTAAGTTAGTGAAGGCTTCTTTATAATCATCGCCAGTTTTTAGCGGAACAACTACTACTGGGACCTTATAAGAACCCATGTCGATATTTTCAATAGTCGCGGTTTGATCATCGATGATGGTCTTTAATAAGTCAGAGTCGGTATATCCATCATGGGTAGTATCAGAAGCATCTAATTCATAATCTCCACCAGAGAAAGAAAGATATTGCTCTAGGTAGGAATATTGGGTTTCTAAATTTGAAGTTGTACGAAGTGAAACGGCAATTGTGTCATAGCCTTGTACTTTGACTTCATATTCGCTCATTCCCCAATTATCAAGTCTAGCCTTGACGGTATTTGCCAAATCATTGATTACTGGTTGCCCAGATGCATTGATGTCTTCAGCAGCCAAGAAATCCTGGTAATTGCCATTAACGCTATTTTCTTCATAATGGCTAGCCTTGAAATAAAGCGTTTTGCCATCTGCGTATGCTAAATCGCTATTCATTGTTTTCATTAATGGGGAAACGGAAGCTCCGATTCCGATTAATAGAGTCGCACACATGGCAATGTAAGATATATATCTACGCATATTTTCTCCTCTTGTTTTTACTCTAGTCTTCACTGAATTATAAATAATTCATCAATAATTCACTGCGCCGTATTAAAGAATACTCTTTAGTGGAATTTCAAGCAATAAAATATATTCCAAAACCTTAAAAAAGAGTATTCTGATGGGCTAATTTAAGGTGGGCATAGGCTTTTTCGGTCGCAACACGCCCTCTTGGAGTCCTATTTATTAATCCACTTAATAACAAATAAGGCTCATAAACATCTTCTAGATTGGTTAGTTCTTCCCCAATTGAAGTTGCTATTGCTTCTAATCCAACTGGTCCACCATGGAAGCGTTTGATAATCGTATTTAGATAGCGGATATCGACTTCATCTAATCCAAGTGAATCAATTTTTAAGGCATCAAGAGCTTCATTAGTCAAATCTAGACCAATTTCATCTAGCCCCTTAAAATTAGCAAAGTCACGGACACGCTTAAATAACCTATTGGCAATTCTAGGAGTTCCCCTGCTTCTAGTCGCTATTAATTTAGCAGCTTTTTCATCAATTGGAGTTGCTAATACTAATGATGTTCTCTTTATTATTTGTTCTAGTTCCTCTTCGTTATAGAAATCTATCTTCATGGAAATCCCAAACCTCGCCCTTAATGGGGAAGATAAATCTCCAGCCCTAGTAGTCGCACCTACTAAGGTAAATGGAGGAAGAGGCATATTTAATACATGGCTAGATCCGTTTTGGTTGACCAATATTGAAAGATTAAAATCTTCCATCGCCCCATAAAGAACTTCTTCGACTGCCCTAGATAATCTATGGATTTCATCTATAAATAAGATATCACCTGGTTCAATCTCACTTAATATGGTCGCTAAATCACCCGGACGTTCGATACTAGGCCCATTGATTAACTTAATATTGCCACCCATTTCATTTGCAATGACATAGGCCATCGTGGTTTTTCCTAGTCCTGGAGGACCATAAAGAAGGACATGGTCAAGGCTTTCTTTCCTTTTTTTAGCCGCACCCATGAAGACTTTTAGATTGTCCTTCATCTCGGTTTGGCCAATATATTCCTTTAAGGTCTTTGGACGTAAGGAAAGCTCGCTAGTGATATCTTCTTCTTCTTTTCTAGCATCTAGTAATCTACTTGAATCTTTCATTTCCTTAATCCTTTTAATGCCTGGCGAAGTGCCTCTTCATCGCTAAGTCCCTTTGGAAGTTTAGCAATAATCGAATCTATTTCCTTGCTCTTGAACCCTAATGAAGTAAGTGCACCCCTAACTTCAACGTAGGCATTAGGTGCTTTTTCTTTCGCGTTATCGATTAGTTTTCCCTTTAAATCAAGGATAATCTGGCTAGCAGCTTTTGGACCAATCCCAGGCAATTTCTTCAAATAGCCAACATCATTACCAGAAATAGCCAAGAATAAATCATTTGGATTAGTCTTTGATAAGGCTGAAATTGCCGTTTTAGGACCAATTCCTTTTACTTCTATTAAAGAAGAGAAAGCTTCTTTTTCTAATTTAGTAAGAAAACCAACTAGATAATGGTCATCCTGAGTCAATACCTCATGGGTATATATCTTGCATTCTCTATCCAAAGTAAAATCAGAAATCCTAGATACGAATACTTCATATCCGATTCCGTTTACTTCGATAACGACGAATTTTTCCTTAATTTCAGTTATTTTTCCTAATAATGAATAGATCATAAATTCAATAAATAAAGTAAGACAATGGCAAAACAAATTAAAGTAGATATTAATGGAATAAGAGTTTTGCCTAAGTCAAATTTTCCCATAGGGCAATTATAACATTATTAAAGGGATGTAGTGTTATTCAGAATATTCAAATTCAAAATCACCGATTCTAACTGTATCGCCTTCAACTGCACCTTTTTCTTTTAAAACGGCATCAATTCCTATTTTAGTTAGATAGGAAAGGAGTTTTGCAACACCTTGGTCAGTAGAAAGATTAATCAAGCTATATTGGCTAAGTACCTTTTCCCCTTCAATAACAAATAGGTGGGCGCTTGGGCGTTTGATGATGAATGGCTCTTCCTCTTCTTTAGCGACATATAATTTGAATTCAGGATTATCTTCTTTCTTAAATAATGGGAATTCTGGGGTATTTTGGATAGTTTCATATATCTTTTGAATCAATGGATTTACCCCGTCATGAGTCAAAGAAGATAAAGAATAGGAACTAAATCCTAGTTTCTTATCAAATTCTTCTTTTCTTTCACTTGCGCCATCCATATCCATCTTAGTCGCGACTACAATTTGGGGACGGCTTTCTAAAGAAGCCCCGTAATCTTTTAATTCTTCATTAATCTTGCAGTAATCTTCATAAGGATCTCTTTCTCCTGACATCGAGACCATATGCACTAGAACTCGACATCTTTCTATATGGCGAAGGAAAGAAAATCCTAATCCTTTGCCTTTAGAAGCACCTTCAATTAACCCAGGCATATCCGCTAAGACAAATTGGTTTTCTTTATCAGGAAGAGTAACTACTCCTAGATTTGGGGTCAAGGTAGTAAAAGGATAATCAGCTGTAGGCACATTAGCCTTGCTAACGACATTCAAGAAAGTGGATTTGCCTACGGAAGGGAATCCAATTAAACCAGCGTCTGCTAATAATTTTAGTTCAAGGACAACTCGCTTTGTCTCGCCTGGATGGCCATTTTCTGCAACCCTAGGGACTCTAAGCCTGCTAGTTTTAAAAGAAGCATTACCCCTGCCACCTTTTCCTCCTTTGGCTGCTAAAACCTTATCCCCATCATGGCTAAGGTCAGCTAAAGGAACCATGCCGTCTTCTAGATATACGATAGTGCCGACAGGAACTTCGCAATAGATATCAGGCATAGACAAACCAAATCTATTCTTCTTATCACCTTTTTCGCCATCTTTAGCAATAATGGCCTTGCCATGTCTATATGCTAAAAGGGTATTTATATTCTTTTTGGCAACAAAATAAATGGATCCGCCATTCCCGCCATTTCCTCCATCAGGACCACCTTTGGGAAGATTTTTTTCTCTTAGGAATGAAATCGCTCCATTCCCGCCATTACCTGATCTAACTTCAACAACTGCTCTATCTATTAACATAATGATTCCTTGACTCCCTTAGGAAGTATGTAATTCTTCTTATTCTTCTTAATTTTACCTAAATCGGATGAAAACTGTTTGCTTGATTTTGCAAATGATATCGATGAATGGGCATCATCATTTATCCAATATACTGGAATTCGCTTAATCCTAAATTTATTCAAGGAAAGGAAATAGCAATATTCGACATCAAAGGCAACACCATCAATTATCTGATGCTTAATCATCTCTTTGGCAACATTGTCCTTAAAGCATTTAAAGCCACACTGGGTATCGCTAATTCCCTTAAAATGGAATCTCCATTTGACCAATTGCTTAGACACATCATGTCCAAGTTGTCTTATGAAAGGCCTTTTTCCTGAATATGCCCCCTTCATATCCCTGTCCCCTATAAAAGCATCGTATTTACCGATATTTTCTTTAATAACATCAAAGGCTTTTAAGTCAGTGGCAAGGTCAACATCCATGAATAAATCATAATCGCAGCTACTTGCTTCTATTCCTCTTTTAATCGCAGCACCTTTCGCGCCTGTCTTGCTAAAAGGAAGCATTTTTACATATGGAGGCATAGATGCTAATTCTTTCTCTAATTTAACTTGTTCTTCTTCACTCGATCCATTAGGTACGACGATAATATCAAAAACATGGCCACAGGATTCAAAATAAGGGATGACCTTTTCCTTCAGGTTTTTAATGAACATGTCAGTTTGGTTTTTGATAGGGAAGATAATAGAGAATTTCATCGCAATGGAAATTATACTTATTTACATAAATAAAAAAAGACACACTACTTAGATAAGTCTAAATATTGTGTGCCTTTTATGTTGTTAATTAGGCTTTTTTATGTTTATGGCGACGAAGTATTATCATCGAAGCTGATGCTAATATCGTAGCAGCTGAGATTCCTGCAACTACTAATGTGGCATTGTTATATGAATTGCCACCTAAGAACATGATGGAATTAGTTGATTGGTTATAAGTATTTCTAATTTGGCCCATCAGAGTTTGGAAAGTTACATTTTCATTCTCGCTATTAGCCCCTTCTCCCCCAGATCCGTATTTCAGGGTCCAATAAGTAGCGGAATCAAATATTTCTTTTCCGCCTCCGAGTTTATCATACCTCTCAGAAAATAATTTTAGTTGAGTTTTATCAGTCAACTCACAAATGGAATAATAATCGTTATTATTCCCCTCTGGCGTATGATAGGTAGTTTTTTCAAGTGCTGCGGCGATATCAAAAGTCAAAGCGGCAGATTCATAGAAATCCGGACTTCCATCAATATTGGTAGAAACATGCATGTTAGAGGAATAATATCGACCATCATTAAAAACTTTCATGTCTGCTGTTTGAGGCTTTCCATTACCAAAATTTAAAATAAAATGCGTTGCGCCATTCAAGGCCGAGAGATCGATTTTATAAATTCCACCTTCGTCGTTGAAATTAACGAACCTAGTAACAGCAACTTTACCTTCACTTATAAGGCTGCTGACGGTTTTGCCTGGCCAATTCCCTAATGTTACGGCTCCGCCTTCTCCCCAAGCATAAATATGTGGAACATAATCTGAATTAAAATCTGGGTTTTCGCCTTTAATGTTAGTTCCAAGATAGATGTATTTTGCTGTAGAGTTTTCATCTACAGCCTCCACGTGAGTAGCACCATGCTTTAAAGCGTTTTCAGATACCAAAGTAGTAAGTCCTAAGGCACCTACCCCAACTCCTAATGTTATTAGGCTTAGTAATGATTTGATTTTCATTCTTTTTCCTCCTTTGGAAGAGCTTCCATTATACAATTAAATTGACGTTTTTCAAGCATAGTGCAAGACCTATTAAATTGTTTAGATTTTATCGATATTTTTATTATTTTTGCAAAACTGCAATGACAGAATATGCAGGTAATCTGGTTTGAGTTGCCCCATTATATGACCCCAATATGTCCCCTTCTAGGCCATAGGAGGTCATCTCGGTATTATTGAAATTGACCGCTACCTTAATGGTTTGGGTTCCTAAAGTCCTAGTAAAGCACAAGACATTCGCAGCTAGATTACCTGAAGCAAAATTAGAAGCTTCGAAGTGACCTATAATTAATGATGGATAAGAATTCTTGATGGAAATGAATCTTTTTAGATTCGAATAAGAAGAATTATCATCGGCCATCTGTTCGCTAGCAGACTTAACAAGGCTAGAGGAATTGATTTCATCGAGCTTTACAGTCTTTGAAGAACCCGTGACGTTATATTCAGTAGCCATAGATCCATCATTGACTTTTTGTCCCTGGGTCCATTTCATTGGCTGCCTATAATATAAATCTGCATATCCTGAAGTTGAGCTTACTCCGCTTGGGAAATTGCCAGTTAATCCGATTTCATCCCCATAATAGACCCAGGTAATTCCAGGGAATAAAATGGAAGCAATCTTGACGCACATCGCGCTTTGTTCAAGCGATTTGTAATTAGATGCATTTACATTTCCTTGGCTAGAAAGCCCAGAAGCATCCCCGCTTCCTGCGATGCGGTTGATAACACGTGCTATATCGTGGTTAGATGTAAATAATCCTGGTAAAGATGTATCACCCCTATATTTATTATAGGTTTTATATACATCGACAAAATTCCAGCTTGAATTAGATGCAGCTTGAAGCAAGTTATCCTTGCCATTCCTTGCATTGGAATCACTGCTAACATTATAAGTCGAATTATTAAACAAGAATCCGCTAGCAGTCCCATATTTACTAGTTGAGTTGCTTCTTCCAGTCGCGGCAGCTGAGGTCAAATTGAAATAAGAATAGAAATCAAACATCGAATCAAAGGAAGAATAATACGGTGCAACATGGTATGCATGTCCATCAAAATTCTCCCCTACTATGAATGAATTCGGGTACTTAGATTTAAGTTTGTAATTCAATTCATTGAAGAAATTAATATTCTTAGTAAGGTCACTAGAATAATCTCCAGAGGCGGATTTATCATAAATCAATGAATCACCTTCGCTAGAAGAGACTTCATCATTCATGAATATATGCTTGACGGCATCAAGCCTAAATCCATCGACACCAAATTCGCACCAATCTAGAGTCATCTTATAGACGGCTTCCCTAGTTGACATATATGAATAATTTAATTCAGGCATATCGCTACCGAATTTAGCATAATAGCTATATGGATGATCCCCATATGGATACCAGGAATTATCTTGGTTTATCTTATTCTTATTATTAATATGGTTACCCCATTGATAGAAGCCTCTATAATCAGCATCTAGATTTGCACTAGAAATAAACCAGTTATTATTAGTTGATGTGTGGTTTAATACCAAGTCCATCAAGACCTTCATTCCCTTTGTATGGGCCTTTTCGATTAAATCTTTATAATCTAGCAAGGCTGATTCAGTTGTAACTAAGCCATCAACTGCATTCGGAGAAGATTTAGAACCAAACTTAGGATCGATTTTTGTATAATCAGAAATATCGTAGCCATGATAAGAAGAAGATAATTGGATTGGGGTAAGCCAAAGTGCTTTGACTCCTAAATCAGATAGATAATCTAGCTTTTGGTTAATTCCATAAATATCCCCAAAGCCATCACCATCGCTATCGGCAAAAGAAGATACCATTATTTGATATCCAACTCCTAAAGACTTGAAATCGCTAGAAGTTGCCATTTTAGAGGCAGTTTTGTTCCAATTTACATCATCATATTTAGAATCGCCATAAGTGACATTGGTTCCATCATCTTCATCAAATGGAGAAGACAGGGAAGTAATTGGTTTAGCTGAAAGGGAAGTCTGGACTTGATCTTGCAAGACAAAGGCATGATAAGCCTTGCTTCCATCTTCGAGTTCAAGGGCAAATTCATCTAATTTGATAGATAAATTAGATCCGTCATTGACCCAGAATCCACTGCCAGATTTCCTAGTAGAGGATTTAACAATCTGAATTCCAATCTTGCTAGATCCATCAAAACTCATCGGTTCATTTAAGAATTTTTTATTCGTATTGTCCCAGCCACTAGAATAAGTCGATTTTAAATCAATATCGATATAAGCTCCCCCAAAACTATCAACGGAGGCATCTCCCGTAACATCGAACCCATCGCTACTACTAGTCCTGCCCACCCAATCGAATTTATGGCCTTCACTTGCTGTTGGGGCCATGCTCCAGGCCCAAATATCATAATCTTCGTAGCTAGAAGGAGAATTATCATAACGATAATAATGGAAATAGAAATGGTTTGTCTCTGAATTGGTTTTTAAGGCCGCCATGTATTTATTTAATTCTTCTTCTGTATGGTCTGGAGTAGTTTCCTTTTTATATCTAGCATAGAGAACCAAATTGCCCTTAGGCATTTTTAAAGAAGTAACCTCGGTCCCCATTTTCCCCATCTTGGTAGAAGCATCATATTCTTTACACCACGAAACAAAAGAATATCCAGCCCTAGAAGGAACATATTTAGATAAATCGATTTCTTCCCCTTCTTTATGGGTGCTAGATTGGATTGAATCGCCTCCGCAAGAAGCAAACATTAATGTATAAGTTTGGTAAAAAGAAGTCTCGGTATTGGTAAAAGAAGAGGAAACACTAGAAGAATTCCCTCCTGAGCA
This sequence comes from Candidatus Alloenteromonas sp., assembly GCA_052273085.1. Lineage (GTDB taxonomy): Bacteria > Bacillota_I > Bacilli_A > RFN20 > CAG-826 > Alloenteromonas. The sequence continues at coordinate 1,408 of DAVZIW010000015.1, read as the reverse complement.
AGATAAAGCTAGACTAGAGAAGGCTAATAAAAGAATACAAGATGACTTTTTCATTATTCTGCACCGGTTTCAGTTACCAAACTAATCCAAATCTTGGAGTTGGATGGCTTGAAATAAATATCAAAAGTACCAGCTTTAGTAACTACGACGTTATCATTGGTATCTTTTTTAAAATAGGCCTCGTTCAATAATGAAGGATCGCCTTCAATTGCACTATATCCAGCCCAGACCCCGCTTTCATTCTTAGTATCATGGATTTTCCACTTATCAGAAATAGCAAAACTAATCCTAATGCCGACTTGGTCAGGATAAGTTGTATCTGGCTTGGATTCTAATAAGACTCCAGAAGCACTAGTCCAATCATCCCCTTCATTTAGGAATGAGCCCGAACCAACAATCTTATATCCTTCTTCAATTGCTGGAGGCAAGGGTGGCTCTATTGCATCGGGGTTACCTATGTCGCTAGGATCATAAGTAGACCAAGTCCCAACTACACTAGATGAATAATTTTCTTCGCTATCTTTGATGGTAAATAAATTAGTAGTAGTCAAATCTTCAGGTAATGTAGTAGTAGAGAAAGCACCCCAATAAGTTTCTCCATCTCCTGACATCCTTAAGAAAGATAGATAAGCAATTTCTCTTGTATCTTCTATATCTATTTTCCAGTAATTATAGCCAACATTAGTATATGTAGTCGGGCAGAAACGGATATGTTCCATCTTCCTGCCGTTACCAGTATCATCATCAATCCCGCCAAATCTAACATTGCTAGAGGCAGCATCTTTATTCCACCAAGAAGCATCAGCAAAATATATAGTAGCAGAATGATTTTCTTCGCTACTAGAAGTTGATGATTCGCTACTAGAAGAATCAATAGAAGAATCGGTTGAAGAAACCTCTATTTCATCCCATTTTGCATATAAATCCCAATCAGAAGTAACAAAAGTTGACCTGAATAAATATTTGACTTGGAATGAATCATTATCGACATACCAGCCACCGAATTTATAGTTTTCTTTTGTTGGCTTAGTTGGTTCTTTGGCAAAAGTATTATGTTTTACCTTGATTGGAGCTACTTCACTTCCCCCATTTGAATGGAAAGTAACCGTATGATAGATAGTTTCATCAGTTCCAGTTTCAATCGGACTTGAACTAGATATAGATTCCTGCCCACATCCAGCTAGCATAACTAGAGGTAAGGTTAATAGTAATACAATATTCTTTTTCATATCAGGCAATCCTTTCTACAAATAGCATTTCATGCTTGCTAATAGCTAATTTATAATCAGAAACCTCGATTATATCGCCTTTATTACGCTTAGATCCGTATATAACCCTAAGTTTGCCGTTTCCAATTCCAATAGAAGCACTTTCTTCATTCATCCTTCCTCCAAGGAAAGAATAGACA
>DAVZIW010000014.1:0-20890 GCA_052273085.1 Candidatus Alloenteromonas sp. | reverse complement strand
AGGAATCTAATTGGATTATCGGCCAAGGCTATTGGGGAGAAGGCAATGGTGGGATTTCTCCTGAAAATGTTTTTATTACTGATGATGGCCAGCTTATGTTACGTGGGCTTGGTTCATATTATGGAAAAAAAGAAATCACCAGCTATGGTGCTTTTAAAGATGGAAGAAAAACGGGAGCTTGCTTGATTTCAAAATTCGGTGTTAAGCCAGGCCATTATGAAATAAAGATGAAAGTATTGCCAAGGCAAGGTGCTTGTACAGCATTTTGGACTTATGGCAATAGACCTGTTGAAGGGGAAGAAAATGAAAATGCCGAGATTGACGTTGAACTTCCAGGCGGTTCTAAATCAGGAAAGATTACTTTCAAGAAAGCATTGAATACAAACTGGGTAAGTGAAAAATTATCTGATTCAGTCGAGTTTTCTGTTGATGAAGTTACTCCAAACGTAGATTATGTAGCATATAACGATAATCAATACCATACATTTGGATTTGATTGGTATAGCGATCCTGAGATGGTCGTATATTTTGTTGACGGAGTGATTTCAAACGTTTCTACTACATTTATTCCGATGTTAGAAGGAAGACTTTGGTTAGGTGTTTGGTTTCCAAATGGATTTACTGGGGCTAGTGAATTCGAAGAAGATTATATGTTCGTGGATTATGTTAAATATACCCCGTTTATCGGCCAAGAAGTGCCTTCATATGATGCTTTGCCATCGATTAATTCAGCCCCATCCACTTATTATAAAGACAGGGTTAGGGAAGAATTAAAAGGCAATAAGATTAGCAATGGTGATTTTGAGTATGTTTCTAGATTAGACGAAACTAGTTCATTGTTTGATGAAATAGTTAAATCAAGAGGCTTTGAATTCACTAAATTCATATCCGAAAAGCAAGATCAAAAAGATGTATGTTATCCAATTAAGAATACTATTTATTCCGATGGAGGCGAATATATCGCTTTTGTTAAAGATGGTGGCGTGCTAAGACAAGATATCGATTCGGTTTATGAAGGCTATAAATATGACTTTAGCTTTGACGCAATGGTTACTAATTTAGAAAAGGAAGTAAACGCTACTATTAAATATTTAGGCAATAGCGTCACAGATGTTATTAAAAAAGATACTATCAAAATAGATTCAACTTCATTTAAAAAATATAGTCTTCAATTAGAAGCTCCTGTGGGATGCGAATCAATTAGAGTCGAAATCAGTGGCGCTAAAGACGTTACTTGCTATATCGATAATATTTCAATGTTTGCTAAATAATTATGGAAAAGATAATAAATATTGATAGTGCTGAAATAGTTAGGGAAGAACCTAACAAAGTCAAGGCCAAGAAAAGGCTAAGTAAGAAGTGGAGAGACTATATCTTCATCTTCGTCATGCTTTTATATCCAATTGCCCAATTTGTATTTACCTGGAGTTTTGTAAATATCAAATCAGTTTTATTAGCGTTCCAAGAAGGCAGTGTTTATGGCTATACCTGGGTTGGATTTGACACGATTTCAAAAGTATTTTATGAATCCTTTAATTCTTATAGGAATACGACTGGGGTCAGTTGGTTAAATGATTCGGCTGTCATTATATTAAATTCAGTTGGATTTGCCTTTATTACTATATTTATCTCCTTGCCTTTATCGGTTTTATTTTCCTTTTTCTTATCCAAGAAAATGCCTTTGGCTAATGTATTTAGAGTCATATTTTTCTTGCCAAATATTATTCCGGTCGTGGCGTTGACATTCGCTTTTAAAATGGCATATCAACCTGAGGTTGGATATCTTTATCCCTTGATTAAAGCCTTAGGAATAAGCGAAACTTCATTAAATACATATCCATTATCTCAATTGTTAGTATATGGGTACTGTATTTGGGCCGGTTTAGGTTATAACATCATTCTTCTTTCTGGAGCGATTGGAAGGATTCCAAAGGAATTACTCGAATCTGCAAAAATAGATAATTGTGGTTATTTCAAAGAATTTATCCATGTTGTCATACCTATGATTTGGCCAACAATTGTTACCTTGGTTATTCTTGGGATGACTAATGTTCTTACTTTGTATTTGCAGCCATTATTCCTTACAAATGGAGAAGGAAATACATGGACTATTTCGTTAGAAATATGGGAAAGTGTCTCCACTTCTAATCCTAAAGCCTTGTGTGAGGCCGCTGCAAAGGGGCTTATATTCTCCGCCATTTGGTCACCAGTAATCATGTTGACACGTCATTTTATGTCTAAGCCATTTTCGGAGGTCAATTACTAATGGAAACAATTGAAAATATCTCTGAAATAAAACAAACCGAAAAGAAAAAGACTAAATCCGTCGGCTTTCACTCGATTAAGTGGATTGTCTTTGCCTTGTTTGCTATTTATGCCATATCATTGGTAATCCCTTTTGTTTGGATGCTAATCAATTCATTTAAGACACAAAGCGATTTCTTCAACGGATCTGTATGGGGTTTCCCTAAACAATGGGAAGGACTAAATTTTTATGAAGTATTAACTTATACAGTTACAACAGTAGGCGGATATGAAGAAAGTGTATTTGAAATGATCTTATGGTCATTACTAACTACTGTACTTGGTACCTTTATTAATGTTTTCCTTTCTGCCGTAGTTGCTTATGTACTAGTTAATTACAAGTTCCCAGGCAGAAATCTAATATACGGGGTCGCTATTTTTACAATGGTTACTCCAATTGTAGGTACTCTTCCAGCTCAAGTTAATATGATGGAAATGCTCCATTTAGATGATTCATTGATCGGTGTTTTGTTCCTTTATTCAGGATGCTTTGGATTTAATTTCATCATGCTTTATAGTGCTTTCTCTTCAATTTCATGGAGTTATGCAGAAGCAGCAGGGATGGATGGGGCTTCTAGATTTGGAATATTCTTTAAAATCATGCTTCCAATGGCTAAAGGACCAATAATTGCATGCTGCATATTACAGGCCATTACTTTATGGAATGATTATTCCACCCCATATCTATTCATGCCAAGCCACTATACTTTGGCAGTAGGCTTAAATGAATTGCAGGGAGAATTTACCGGAAAAGGAAACTATCCAATGATGTTTGCTTCCTTCATCGTCGCTCTTATTCCTGTTCTTATTTTATATTCATGTTTCCAAAAGAAAATTATAGAAAATACAAATGCCGGAGGTCTTAAAGGATGAACAAAAAGTTTTTATTTGTATTGGCTTTGCCTTTCTTTCTTTGCTCTTGTGGAGGAAATGAATCTCTACCTAGTGAAAGCTCAGTTAAAACAGACGAAGTTAGCATTAGCTTTGCAAAAACTAGATACGAGATTTCTCCAAAAGACAAAGTAACAATCAAAGAAGACACCACTGGAGTTAAATATTCTTTCCAAGGTGGAACTCCAGAAGGAGTGACACTTAATGAAGAAACTGGCGAGATTGATTTTGATGAGAACGGTTCTTCAATCCCAGAAAAAGTCTATATTGCCACTTTAGGAAATAATCAGGCCTCTACTATTGTCTCTTTTAAAATCAAAGAAGATAAGCCAGTTATCAATTTTGAATTCGATTCTGATTATGCAGTTGATGGAGATGTAATTAAAGCGAAAGCAACTTCAAGCACTTCTAGTAAAGAATATGCAGTTACTTATTCTTTATCTACTTCAATAAATGGCATCTCTATTGATTCAAATACAGGAAAGGTTTCTATTTCTAATGAAGTAGAAGACAAGACGGAATTTGAGGTAGTGGCTACTTCTAAACAAGAAAAAAAGAGCAAGAAATTATTCGCGTTGACAAAAAATATAATTAAGCCAAAAAGAAAAGAAGCCATCATGGAGAAATCTAATCTTGAAGATGCTTGTTTTGAACTTGATTTCAATGGTAACGATATTGTTTCCTCTACAACAAAAGAAAACCTTTCTATAAGAATTGATGGAACCAAGATTGATGATTTTGAATACGATAATTTAAATCATATAGTCAAAGTATCTTCTTCTAAATTCGCCTCTTTTGAAGTTGGCTCATTTAATGTAAATGTTTCCACTTTAAGAAATAGGGTTAATTTCAATTTGGTAATCGCTAGCAAAATTATTTACGAAGCTAGTGAATTTGAAACTATTTTCGAACCAAATTACGATAATGGTACCCCTTCATTTAAAGAAGGATCATTACAAGGATATTATGTTTTAGGTGCAGACATCGATTTATCTTCTTCCTTAAAAGAAGGAGGGGCATTATATCATAATGGCTCTTTATTCCTTCCTTTAGGCGCTTATGAAGATGGTGTTTATTCTGCCCCATTTGAAGGAACTTTTGATGGGAATGGACATACCATTTCTTCCTTCTCCTATAAAGGCGATAAGACTCCAGTCAATGGTTTATTCGGTTATAACAAAGGAACAATTAAGAACCTAACATTAAAAGGGAGTATTGATAATCCAAAAAGCTGGTCTGGCGCTTTGGTTGGAAATAATTCAGGCACGATTGAAGGTGTTATTTGCGATGTTTCATTATTGAATCAAGGGCAAAGCGCTACAGGTGTTATTGCTTCTGTTAATCATGGCTTAATTAAGGATTGCTTCTCTATCAATGAAAATGTGATCGGACACAATCAAGCCGATAAAAATTATCAAAACTCTGGAATTATTGTTGGGCTAAATGATGTAGATGGATTAATCGAAAACGTTTATGGCGTATCAAACGATTCTTCTTCTAATCTTATTGGCTTCTCTTTAAATAGCGAAGTAAGCGAGACTAGTGCAGGGAAGAAATTTGCTAGTAAAGAAGAATTGCTTTCTGCTGATTATTCTTCCTTTTCTAGTGAATATATAACTATTAAAGAAGGAGAAATATCTAATAATGTATTGTTTGTTTCCTCTAACCTAGGGAAATTTGATTTTGTTCCTACTCTTCCTTCTTATTTATTAAAAGGAAAAGAATATCTACTTGATATGGTTATTCTTCCTATAGAAAACAAAGAAGAGGCCATGAAATTAGTTTCTTTTGAAATAGTAGGGGCAAGTCATGGAATAACCATTGACGGAAATAAAATCGATGCCTCATTACTAGATGTAGACGAAACTAATATTACTATCAAGGCTAGTTTGACTTTTAATGGCAAAAACTATGAAGCCAGCAAAGATATTAAAGTCTATAAATCTTTAAGTGAAGTATCCATTCTAAACGATGAAGAATATTTTGTCTCTGGAATCAGAATTAAATTAAAGGCAGGAAACTTAAACAATATTGATGCCGAAACTACATTTAGCCTTGATAAAGATGAGATGGGCTGGAAAACTAGATTCTTTAACATTACCGGAGATTATCTATATATCCAAGACGATGTTCCTAGTTATGTTAGTAGCGTTTCTATTAAGGCAACTCAACTTGGAATAACTTCTAAGACCAAAACGTTCCAAATCAAGCAATTGAAGGGATTGGACAATTCAAACCAAATTCATTATAAAGGTGATGAATCAAATTTTGCCTATGATATAAATGCAACAGAAATAAAAGAAATAACTTTGATGGGCGAAGCTTTGCCAAAGACTTCTTATTCATTCTCTTCAAATAAATTGTCTATTGATCAAACTGCTTTAGGGACATTTGATTCTAGAAAAGAATTAGTTGTTTATGCAGATAATGGAGCCTATAGAGTATTTGCAAGTAAAACAAATGAAGAAAAACATACTTTAGAATCATTAAAGTCTACTTATGGAGAAGATAAGGTTATTACTATTTCTTCTTTAGACGAACTTAAGAAATATTTTGCTCTTGATGGTGCCACTAATACATCTTTAGCTAGTTATTTCTCCAAAGATAAAGTCTATGCCTTGACTAGTGACTTAGATTTTGCATCTATTACTAATTTCAAGCCAATCGGAACGGATTTATATGGAATAGAAGAAGGGCAAGATGCAGCTTTTGCTGGAAAATTATTTGGTTTAAGACATTCTATTTCAAATGTTAAATTCACTACCGAAGGAAGCTTCTATTGTGCAGGGTTATTTAATACCTTAGAAGGAAGCGTAATAGATTTAAATCTAAATAACATGAATATTAGTTTAGGGGGAGGCAATTTTGTTGGCGCTGTTGCTGGAATAATGGGGGCAGAAGCCAAGATTAGTAATGTCAATGCTTTTAACTGCAACATTGTCATTAATAGTGGCGATGGTTATAGCGTTCCAAACCATGGGGAAATTGCTTTAGGTGGATTAGTTGGAAAGACTTGGTCTAATTCAGTTTCTCTATCAACTTACAATGGTTATTCAATTAATTTATATGGTATTAAAGTCTAAGGAGTAATTTATGAAAAAAAGAAATCTTGTTTTATGTCTAGCTTCTATTTGCGGAGCAACTGCATTAATTTGCGGAACATTATTGTCTAATGGTAATGTGTTTAATTTATCTTCAACTGGAAGTACCTACGATTTAACAATCGATCATCAAAATATTGAAATTGATGGGACCCATGCATTAATTAAGGCCGCTGATGCTGCTTATAATTTAAATCTAGATGTAAATGGAACTTTAACAAAAGAAGAAGGAGGTTTCTTACGCCTACAAGGATCCTTATCAAACTTTGGAAATGCTTCTTCTAAAATTAAAGGAATGAGCTCACTGAGCCTTACTTTTGAAGGAACTATTATTTTAGAATATGGCAAGACACCATCATTGGTTAAAAAAGTAACATTAGAATCTGACACACCTGTCGAATTAGATAACGCTACATATTTTAGAATTACCTCAAAATGGGGCACTATTTATTCAATGAATTTAATTTATACCTGTAATGACCAAAGCCAAGACGTCATTGTTTCAGGTGATACGTTAACTCTTCCTGGTGTTGCACTTTCTAATGATACTATTAATACGATTGGCTGGAAAAAATTATATTTCCCTACTAACGAAGGCACATTAACTATTAACGATTATGTTCCTGCTGAAATAAATGGCATTGGACTTACTTCAACTTCAGGTGAATATTTCTTGAATTATAAGAAGGCAATTGCAAATAAAGACAATGTAATTACTCATTTTGCTTCTGATTCTGATACATATGAATTAACTCTTCCTTCTTCAACTGGGGTTACTAGGGTTAATCTAAATCAAGTAGAGACTTCTTATAACTTGAACGGAAACAAAGTGTCTTTGACTCATGCTAATGCATCAATGGATAGGGTCGATGTATTTACCGATGATGATAATGTTTATAGATTCTATATTAATAAATTAGCAACCGTTAAAAGAGATGCTTCCTTCTTAAAAGCCAATTTAGATCCTGACACAGAAGTTACTACCATTTCTAGTGTTGAACAATTTAAGGCTTTATTCCAACCAAGTAATGGAGTTTTTAGCGAAGCACAAAAGGCAAATCTATCAAAGATATATCTTTTAGATGCCGATTTAGACTTTAATAATGAAAGCATTTATGCGATTGGCCATAACGGGACTGAACCATTATCTTTCTATGGAAGGATTTATGGGAATGGACATACGATAAAGAATTTTTCCATTAATTCAGTTGCTGACCAAACTAAAACTGCATTTATTGGAGATTTAGCTGGACATGTGTATGATTTGAACATTGAAAACATGACAAATGAATCTACTAGTTGGGCCGTTGGAGGGTTATGCGGAACAGTTGCTGGATATGTTGAAAATGTCCATGTAATAAATTCTACAATCAAAAAAGGAGATACGCTTCCTGAATTAAATAGTGGTGAAAATGTAGGCGCTATTGCAGGAAAGTCATTTAATGGTAAGATCTCTTCTTGTTCATACAATGGCTACCTAGGCGGTTTATACATATAGTAGGGGGATCATAATGGCATCATTAGGGAAAAATCAATCTTTTGCAAGAGAAGTAAATAATCTTCTTGTCCTAAAGGCTCTATCAAAGCAAAGTCTTAGCGCTACTGAATTGTCTAGCCATTTTAAATTGTCTAATGCAACTTTATCTTCTTTATTGAAGAATCTATCTTCGCTTGGACTAATCGAAAAGGTAGGATCTACATCAACTTCTGGTTTAGGAAGGAAGATGGTTAAATTCTCTTTATCTTCGACTTATGGGAACATTCTTGTAGTTTCCTTATCTTCTTTAGAATGTCATGCGAAATTATTTACCTTAAAAGGTGAAGTTCTTATCGAAAAGGAATTTAAGTTTGAAAAATACGATTTAAAGACAATAGAGAAAGTAATTTCTAGCATTAAAGAAGGATATGAAGGACCACTTAACATACGTTATACGGTTTTGTGTATGCCTGGACTTGTTAACAAAGTAAGTGGTGAATTACAAGTTGGATCCCAATTCGATGCAAGCTTATTTTCTAGCGATAATAAACTAGAAAAAATATTTTCAAATGCATTCTCTTGCCCTGTAAAAATAGAAAACGATACCAAGATTTTAATGCAGGGCGAACTTGCTAATGGGAACTTTGATAATTCAGAATTTGGGATGTTGACCTATGTTGATTATGGCTTAGGAGGATGCTTCCAAAGTAAAGGCAATATTCTTTATGGATCAAGAGGATATTCTGGTGAAATTGGAAGGGTAATGATAGAAAACGGAAGTTCTTATGCCAATATCGATGACCTATGTTCTATTCGTTATCTAAAAGATAAGATTGAACCCATATTAGGCTTTAGACCTCATACGGCTGAGATCGTATCTTCTTTTAAACAAGGTAATGAAGAAGTTAGAAGAATTGTACTAGAATCTGCATTCAATTTAGGAAAAGGTTTAGATAAAATCAATTCCGTTTTGGATTTAGATACAATTGTAATTTCTGGCAGGGTAAATGAATTCGGAAGTGAATATTTTGCTGCTGTTAGGAAAGGATTTGCCTCAATTAATGGCTGCTTGCTAAAGTTTGGTCTAGATAATGAAGAAGCATTATTTCTAGGGGCAAAGCAATTAGGTATTACCTATATTTTCAATAACGCAGTCAAAAAAGAAGAAGTTTTGTAAGGAGTTTTTATGGAAACATTAAGACTAGATCATGTTTGCAAAGTATATAAAGGAAAGAAAAGGAAAGACCAAGATGTAATGGCTGTCAATGACTTCAATCTTTCAATTGAAGATAATGAATTCATTGTTTTCGTTGGACCTTCTGGTTGTGGGAAATCCACAACTTTAAGAATGATTGCTGGATTAGAAGACATTACAAGCGGAGATCTCTATCTTAACGGAGAAAGAGTCAATGACGTCGAAAGCAATTTCCGTGATATTGCCATGGTTTTCCAAAACTATGCTCTTTATCCTCATATGAGTGCTTATAAAAACATGGCATTCGGTCTTAAAAATAGACACGTTCCAAAAGAAGAAATCGATAGACGTATTAAAGAAGCTGCAAAAATCCTTTCAATTGAAGATATTTTGGATAGAAAACCAGGCGCAATGTCAGGTGGACAAAGACAACGTGTAGCACTTGGAAGAGCAATAGTAAGGACTCCGAAAGTATTCCTTCTTGATGAGCCTCTATCTAATCTCGATGCTAAATTAAGAGCATCTACTAGAGTTGAAATATCTAGATTATATGAAAAACTTCATACAACTTTTATTTATGTCACCCACGACCAAGTCGAAGCTATGACTATGGGTACTAGAATTGTTGTCATGAGAAAAGGCGTCATCCAACAAATAGACACCCCATCTAATTTATTTGATTTTCCAAAGAATAGATTTGTTGCAGGATTCTTGGGGACTCCCCAAATGAATTTCTTTGAAGCTAATTTAGCTTGTGTTGGCGAGCAAATTACTATTGATTTTGGCTCCTTTTCTATGAAACTTAAAAAGGAAGACCTAAGGGAAATAGATCCTAATTATTTAGACGGAAATACACATAAAGTGATAATAGGTATCCGACCAGATGATATTTCTATAAAAGAAAAGGGAATGTTGAAGGCCAAGGTCGGAATAAAGGAAATTCTTGGTAACGAAACTCTTCTTTACTGCAATATAAACCTTGAGGAAGAAGGATCATTAAGAGATTCTCCTACCTCAATTGTAATCAAAAGCGATAGAAGTGAATCTATTAGCAATGGAGACATAATAGACATTGATTTCAATATCCATAAATTGCATATATTTGAAGATAATGAAGGCGAAAAATCCATTATGCTTACCCCAAGAGCATCTTTAAATAAGATAAATGGCTATGTCAGTGTCGAAGATAATAAACTTTACTTTATTTTCAACCCACACTTAAAGATATGCCTAGACGAAATAGATGTCTCCACTGTTAATGAACAATATCTAGATTCAATCCATAGAGCAACTTTAGAACTTAATAAAGATGCAATTTCTCTTGGCCAAACTGGAATAAAAGGAATAGTAAAAGGCAAAGGAATGCTTAATGACAACAAGTATTCTAGAATTGAATTAGATGATTTAAATTCTAGCTTTTACGATGATGCGACTTGCATATATTTGAAAGACGCAAAATTAAAAGAAGGGCAAGAAGTTTATCTAAATATTGATTCAAGCAAGATTTCTTTAATTGGTGAGGACCATGTATCGATTTTCGATAAGAACACCAAACAAATAACCCTAGAAAAATATCAGATAAAATCTAATTAATGATAAGAAGTAAAATTTTGATATTTAATATTTTTTAATAAAGTGAAATAATATAGTTATGGAAAAGATAAAGTTTGGAACAGGTGGGTTTCGAGCAATAATAGGCGAAGCCTTCAACAAAGAAAACGTAAGGTTAGTAGCAGAGGCACTTTCTTTGATAATCGAGGAAGAAAATGCCAAAAAAGAAGTAGTGATTTGTTACGATAGGAGGAATTATTCTCCTGAAGCGGGATTAGAAATGGCTAAAGTTTTAGCTAGCCATAACATAAAAGTTTATCTAGCGAATATAGATTCTCCAACACCTGCAGCAATTTATCATACAATGGCTAAAGATAATGATTATGGAATAATGATCACGGCTAGCCATAATCCATCTACTTTTAATGGAGTCAAGCTATTTACTAAAGGTGGCTATGATGCCGATGAAACATTTACTGAAAAAGTAGAAAAGAAAGTCGATTCAATAATATTTATCCCTGATTTCAAGGATGAATACTATTCTTTAATAACTAGGTTTAACCCTCTTCCAGAATATATTTCCAATGTCCTTAAATTCTCTAAGAAAAAGCTAAACCATAACATCAAGGTTGCCTATGACAATATCTATGGAACTGGGATTGATTCGATATTGCCTATATTAAATGAAATAGGTATTGAAAATCCATTGGTATTGAACCCTGAACACGATACTAATTTCGGTGGCAAATTGCCTAATCCAATCCCATGTAACTTAAAAGACCTTATCAATACAGTAAAAGAAGATAAATATGATGTAGGTTTCTCTGCCGATTCAGATGCCGATAGGCTTGCCGTAATTGATGAAAAGGGGAATTTTGTTTCTCCAAATGAAACTATGGCGTGCATCTATTATTACCTAGTCAATGTCAAAGGGGAGAAGGGTGATGTAGTTAGAAATGTCGCTTCTAGTTTCCTTCTTGATGATTTAGCGACAGCCCTAGGTCAAAAATGCCATGAAGTTGATGTTGGATTTAAAAATATAACTAGAGGCATGGCCGATACTAATGCTCTTTTGGGTGGTGAAAGTAGCGGAGGCCTTACAGTTAGAGGTTATCTAAAAGGAAAAGATACAACTTTTGCCTTAACTTTATTCCTAAATATGATGGATGATATGAATAAACCTGTATCTGAAATCGTAAAGGAAGTAAAAGAATTTGCCTCCTACAAATCTTTTGAATTTGAGTCTTTTGTCGAATATCCTTCTTCAAAAGAGAATTACATTGAAAAGTATCTAGAGAACAATAATCCTGAATTTGACATTCCCTTGATAAAAAAGGAACACATTGATAGGAACTTCAAATATTATTTCTCTTCACATGAATGGGGATTATTAAGATTATCTAATACAGAACCCGTCTTGAGGTTATATCTAGAATTAGATAATAAGGATTTGTTGATTCAAGAAGAAAACCGCATCAAAGAATTCGTTTCCAGAATGGGCTAAATATGGATTTTAAATTAGAATTAGAACAATTAGAGATAGAGATAAAAAGTGCTTTAAAAAAGAAAGAAGCTTCTCTTCCTTCTTCCTCCTATTTTATAAAAGATGGGATATTGTCTTTATCTTCTCCAATTTCTTTGACAAGAAAGCCATATTCAGTAGATGGACTTACTTTGTGGGCACTTCAAAATGGAAAGGTTTCTTTAAATGAATCTTCTTTTTTCTTGATTCCAGAAAATATCGATGGAGAAAATAATTTCCTTTCCTTCTTCCTAGGTGTTAAAAATGATGAAGGGTATATTCCTTATTCATTATTTGATTTCAATAGGAATAATCTAGAAAAAGGAGTCACCCGTTATACAGTTTTTAAAGATGGATATGTAATTTACATATTGAAAAAGAACGGAATTAGATATGCCTCTAGAATAGGATTAAGCAAGGATAAGGAATTACTGATTGAATGCAACATTTCCAATAATTCCAAAGTAATTAGAAGTTTATATTCTTCAATGTATTTTAATCCAATGTTAATGCATTCGAATTCATCTAGTATCGAAACTAAATGGTTTAAGAAATGCGAATATAGCCAAGGCGTGTATCATTTTGAAACAGTAGAAGATCTATCTAGGACAATTCATTTGAGTAACGAATACAATTATTCGTTTTCAATAGATAAAGAAGTAGAAGCAGAGATTACAACATCAAGATCAATCTATTGCGGTGGCAAAAATAATCGTTTAGAAGCTTCTTCTAGTCTTGTAAAAGGAAATTTTCCCTCTTCTAAACTTCTTACAGTTTTTGCAGATACTTCTATAGCAGGAGATATCATCAAGTTCAATTTAAGACCAAATGAAGAAATTGAATTCGGATATTGTTTAAGCAAAGATAAAAACAAAAAAGAACTCTCTTACATTAAATCGTGCTTTGAATATATAGAAGACCATAATAATTTCTCGTCCATCCCATCTTCTTTTAAATTTGAATTCTCTTCAAAAGAAGGAAAAAGACTCTCTTCTTTTATGGAGAACTTAATTAAACAAGTCCAGTATTGTTCGACTTGCAAGAATTCAACTTTATTGATGCTTGGAGTAAGGGATATTTATCAAGCAATAGAAGCTCAGATAATTTATTCTCCTATTGAAGCAAAAGAGAAGTTATTGGATTGCTTAGGCTATCTAGATATTTCCGGACGTTCCCCAAGGCAATTTGCCCATAAAGAAAACGGAGTCGACCACATTAGAATCGATTCGAGAGAATTTATTGATCAGGGCTTATGGATTATCGATGCTTTTTATCAATATTTAGCATACACAGGTGATTTTGATATCCTTTCAAAAGAGGTTCCATTCATAAAGATAGACGGGTCTATCGCTTATTGTTTAGAACAAACTAGTTCGGTCTATGACCATCTAGATAGAATCATGTCTTATTTGGTTTCTAATATAGATGAAGAAACTTCCTGCTTAAAAACTTTATATGGTGATTGGAACGACGCGATTGATGGGCTTGGAAAATGTGAAGATGATTCTAAGTTTGGGAATGGGGTATCTTCGATGGCTAGTTTCCAATTATACAAAGCCCTTAATTTGTTCAATGAGATTTCCTCTTATTCTGATAGAAAACCTTCAATAGATATAGAAAAGCCCATTTTTAGATTAGAAAAAGGCATCTTGAATAACATTATAATTAAGAAGAACGATGAATATAGAATTGTCCACGGATGGGGAAATAATAAATCTTTCTATGTTGGTTCCTTTAATGATGTAGATAACAAGAATAGATACGCTCTTACTTCGAATGCTTTCTATTATCTTTCTTCATTCGCCTCTAAATATCCTCTTTATTCTAAATTTGCATTAGAGAATTATTCCCATTTAGAAGGTAAATACGGTTTCCTTACTTTTAATCCAGGATTCGATAAAGATGCGAAAGATGTGGGACGTATAGTTAATTTGCCAATCGGAACGGCTGAAAATGCTGCGACTTATATCCATGGGGCTATATTTGCAATTGATTCACTTTTTGTTGCTAATGAACCAGTTTGGGCAATAAAAGAAATAATGAAAGTCTTGCCAATAAATCATGAATTTATAACGACAACTCCATTTGTTATGCCTAATTCTTATTCCTATAATAAAGAATTGGATTTAGATGGAGATTCCATGAACGATTGGTTCACTGGATCTAGTTCGACTTTATTAAAATGCTTTGTCAGGAATATCTTTGGCTTTAACCCAAAATTAGATCATATAGAACTAAATCCGTCCTCTTATTTCCCATTCAAAGAATCTAGTCTAGGTTTGATTTACAAAGGTAAAGAAATTAGGATTAAACACATTCAGGATAATTTAGGTCATAGGTGTTATCTAAATGGTAAGCTATTAAAAAATAACCTAGATACATTTAATAGAAATATTAATCGTCTAGAATTCAAAGATATATTAGATACTAATGTAATTGAAATATTTGATTAGAAAGGAATTTCAAAAATGAAAAAAAGCACAATTTATCTAAGTCTCCCATTCGTCTTACTTTCTACCGCCCTTGCTTCGTGCGGCCAAAAACAAGATGACTTAACTCAACTAAATGTAGTTGTCTATTCGGCTGGTTGGGGCGATGAATGGATTAAAGATGTAGTAGCAAAATGGGAAGAAAAGAATTCTGGTTACAAGGTTGATTTAACTGCAAAATATGAAGTCAATAACCTCATCAGCAAGCGTTTGGCTTCTTCTAAAAATACCGATGATTTATATATTTCAACTTCTTCTAGCTGGAAAACATATGCCGCAACGAATAAGTTCATGGCTTTAGATGATTTGATGAAAGAAGAAGTTGACGGAGTGAAATTCATCGACAAGGTTTCTAGCGAATATCGTTCTGATTTATATTTTACAGCTGCTAACGGAGAGAAACATGTTTACCGTTTGCCTTGGACAAATGGAATTGGTGGGATTTATTACAATGCCAAGATGTTCGAGGCCAATGGATGGGAAGTGCCTTCTACAACAGATGAATTATTGAATTTGGTTAAGAATATTGTTTCTAATCCAGTTGCAGTCGAAGGGGATGAAACTACAGCGGTTAAACCATTTGTATTCTCTGGGACAAATACCGATTATTTCGATTATGGTATTTTCAATTGGTGGATGCAACTTGCTGGATATGATGCGGTCAAGAAATTTTATAACTATGAAGGACTAGAAAACTTTGATTTCAATGATCCGAGTTCGCCTTATTATGCACTAAAAGAAGTCGTTTCTTATTGGAGAGAATTATTTGCCAGCAAAGATAATTACGTATCTGGCTCTTTAAGCTTTAGCAAAGACCAAGCCCAAAATAGTTTCTTTAATGGTAGGGCAGCCATGATGTTTAATGGAGACTGGCTATATAATGAAACTCTTAATCTTGGTTCAAATTCTAATTTTGAAGTAAAACTAATGAAAACTCCAAAATTTAGCAATGCGAAAGAAGAAGATGTCGGTTATGTCATTGGTTCCGATCAATATATTGCAGTTCCTGCTACTAGCAAGAAGAAAGAACTAGCAAAGTCTTTTATAAAGGAAATGGTTTCGAATTGGTCATTATCGAATTTTACTAACAAATCACATGGTTTCCTTGCTTATAACAATAGCGATACTTCTTCAATTGATAAAACAAATACCTATGTAGCTTCTTGCTTGGAAACTAGGTCATCAATCACTAATAAATTGACTGATTATTCTTCTTCTAGAAAATATTTAGACGAAGAAATCAAAAATGCTTGGGTCGAATCTGGAAATAGACCATTCTTAGGATTATTGCAAAATGAATCCAAGACTGTCGAATCTTGTTTCCAAACAATTTACGAAGCTGCGAAAGTAGCCTTCAAATCCTAGTTAACGATTATCGCTTGGGTTTATTTGCTTAAATAACTTAGGCGATTTTTTATTTGCCTTTAACATTAAATCGCTACACGTCCCCACTATTTTTTGATTTTTAGATATGGATTAACCATACAAAGAATGAATAATGTCCTAAATTCTTTTTATCAAATGGCTTTTATACATCTTTTATTCTAGAATATTGACATGGAATTCTATCGCTTATGTATTTTGTTTTTAATTGGCGGAGCTGGAGGTTGGGTTCTTGAACTATTTTTCCGTCGTTTTGTCTCGATGAAAAAATGGGTTAACCCTGGATTTCTAGCTGGCCCATTACTTCCTTTATATGGATTTGGGGTAATTTGCCTATATTACCTATGTTCGATTGATTACACATTTTCTGGATCAATATCTAAGGCATGGGGAGAAGTGCTTTGCATTCTTGCAATTGGACTTGCCATGACTTTAGTTGAATTCATCGCCGGGATTATCTTTATCAAGGGAATGAATATCAAGTTATGGGATTATACGAATAGACCTTTAAATATCATGGGTATTATTTGTCCTGAATTCTCTCTTATCTGGTGTTTATGCGGGGCATTATATAGATATCTAGCCCATCCTGGATTTGTATTTATAACAGATTTCTTCCTAAATAATGCGATCTATTTCTTGTTTATCTTAGGAATCCTATACGGAATATTGCTAGTAGATTGTTATTATTCGTTCGATGTTGCCTTTAAACTCAAGAAAGCAATTAAGTCTTCTAATCTTGTTCTTGAATGGGATAAGGCCAAGGCTAGCTTTGCTGAATATCATAAGAAGATGAAGCAACGTGCCTCTTGGATATTTGCTTTCTCAACTTCTAAAGTTAATTTAGGAACTTTAGCATCTTCCTATGTCGAAAAGGCAATGGAATTTGATGAGAATAGAAGAAGAAATAACGAAATTAAAAATGAAATGAAATTACAGTTAAAGAAAATGAGGAAGGAAAGATAATTTATGCCTTTTAATGGAATCCCATTTTATGTTTTTATTGGTCTTTTCCTATTAATTAGTATCATTCATTTGGTATTTTGCTTTAAAGAAAATGAGAAATGGAGAAAGATTACCAAACCTTTCTGTGTGATTATTTTAGCTATAGCCATCGCGTTTGCTTCACCTACCCAATATCTAATATATATAGGATTATTTTTTGGGGCAATCGGTGATATATGCTTGATTAAGAAACACAAGGTATGGCCGTTTGTATCTGGGGTAATTGCCTTCTTCCTTAACCATATTTGTTTTATAGCAGAAGCAATCAGGTTAAGCTATCCAGTGAATTATTTCCTTTATTTCTTCCTAGGTTTCTTCCCAATCATATTTTGCCTAGGCGGATATTTTGTATTCAAAAAGATAATCAGGGAAGGAAGATTATCTTTTGGCGCCAGCGTTTATGGGGCTTTTCTTACTCTTGATTTCCTAACGATGTTTATTTTGGCTATAAGCAGGCATTCTATCCCTCTTGCTGTCGCTAGCTGCGGTGGCCTTTCCTTTATAGTTTCTGATATTTATCTATGTTACACATTATTTGTTAGGGACAAGAAAAGAAGAGACTTCTTCATCATGGCCTCTTATTTATTGGCACAGGCTTTAATTGCCTTAGGCTTAGTATTTACTTTTATTCCGATTATATAGCCAAAAACAAAGATAATTTCTTGCTAGCCTTAAATCTATGGGAGATGGAATTCTTTTCCTCCTCGCTAATCTCACCGAAATATTTATTATTTTCTTTGCAAAAGAATATTGGATCATAACCAAATCCGTTCGATCCATGTGGTGAAGTAGTGATTTCTCCTTTTACATCACCTTCAAAATATAGAGGTTTTGCATCTTTATTTTCTAAATAGCAGATACAGCAAACAAATCTAGCATCCCTAGGTTTATTTTCTAGCATCTTGAATATCTTTTCATAAGCCTTTGGATAGGAACCGCATTCTTGCTCGAATCTAGATGAATGTAATCCAGGGAAATTATCCAAAGAAGCAATCTCTAATCCTGAATCATCTGCGATTACTGGGAAAGATACGAGTTTAGATAACGCTAAAGCTTTCAAATAGGAATTTTCCCTATAGGTAGAACCGGTTTCTTCTACTTCTAGATCGATATTTAAATCAGCAGGGGTATAGACAACATAACCTAAAGGAGAAAGTAGTTCCCTGTATTCTTTTAGTTTTCCCTTATTGTTGGTTGATAGACAAATCTCTTTATTCATAATACGTAAAAGTATACAAACAATGTTATTATATGTGTATGGATATTTTAGTTTTTGGGGCTGGATATGTTGGTTTATCTCTTGCCTGCGCCTTATCTAACGAACATAAAGTCAAGGTAATTGATATAGATTCAAATAGGATTGACCTAATAAATAAAGGCATATCGCCCATATATGACCCATTGATGAAAGACTATATAAATAAGGTCAAAGGGGTTAATCACTTTGGCAATGACGACCATTTTGATTTGGCTTTCATTGCCGTACCCACTAATTTCATCGAGGAAAAAGGGTATTTTGATTTAGATAATCTTATAAATTGCCTAGATAAATGTAAGGAACATAACATCAATAAAGTCGTAATTAGGTCTACTATTTCTTATGGGGATTCTAGAAAACTAGCAAATAGATATCCTATGTTAGATATTGTCTATGCCCCTGAATTCTTAAAAGAGGGGGAGGCTATATTCGATATATTAAATCCAACTAGAATCGTTATAGGTGAAAAGGATAAGAATTCAAATTTAGCTAAAGAAGTCATGGATATCTTATCTAGACTAGCTAAGAACCATCCAAATAAATATATATGTTCATATGAAGAAGCGGAATCTATTAAGTTATTCTCTAATTCATATCTAGCTATGAGAATTGCTTTCTTTAATGAATTGGATTCTTTTTGCATGGAAAAAGGAATCCCATCTTCATTAATAATAAAAGGATTAAGCGATGATCCTAGGATTGGGAAAGGGTATAATTCACCTTCTTTTGGCTATGGAGGATATTGCCTTCCAAAAGACAGCAAACAGTTATTGACTTCATTCGAAGGAATCCCTCAGACTTTAATTAAAGCCATCGTGGATTCAAATGAAACTAGGAAGAATTATCTTTCTTCTAAGATAAATAAAGAATTAGAGGAGCTAGATAATCCGATCGTCGGAGTATATGGAATATCTTCTAAAAAAGGAGGGACGAATTATAAATCGTCTCCAATGGAAGATATCATTAAAAACATAAAAGAAGCAGGGCGTGTAGTCATTATCTATGATCCGAACATCCAAATTGAAGAGGTATATGGATGCAAAGTAATAAAAAATCTAGATGAATTTATCTCTAAAATTGATTATCTAGTACTTAATGATTTCTCTTCATCTAATCTAAATATAGATAAACCTACATTTAAGATTTCTAGATAAGAAGAAGTCAGGATATATCTTACCCTTCTAGAAAAAGAAAGTTTATCTTGATAGAGAATTACTAAGTGGATATAATAATCGAGCCTTTAAGGGCAATGCAGGTGTAGTTCAGTGGTAGAACACCAGCCTTCCAAGCTGGTTATACGGGTTCGATTCCCGCCACCTGCTCCATTTGAAATCAACTTACGGACTTAAATGTTCGTGAGTTTTTATTTTATATAAAAAATAACGTGAGAACGATGTTCTCTTTCTAGGAAGGAGGACATTTTTTATGCTTGAATTTAAGGTATTACAAGAATTAAAGCCCAATAGTGAATTACTAGGAGCAATTAAAAACTACACTTACAAAACTAAGAATGGCAAAGTAAAACATCTACTACATACTAATTTACAAATTATAGAGCCTATTGAATATGTGATTACATCTCCTATCACACTTACAATACTTGAATATAAAATAAATGAAATTAGTAGCAAGCCATTTTACATTAAAGAATATCATCAAAAATATAACCTAAAAGAATTGATTAAATTATTAAAAAAGTAAAATACAAAGGTTGCTAAATCGCTTTTATGTGAGGAAACTAATGAATAATTATAAAAATATGGCTGAAGAAATTATATTTGAAGAATTAATTTATACTAAAAATATGTGAGTACATACTCACATATTTTGTCTAGCCAGCACTGAATTTGTACTCACGTACAAATTCTATTATGGAAATTCCCATACCCTTAAATTATAGAAAGGAACTTTCGATTATGAGAATAAGAAACAATAAAGTTAATATATTTTTAAGTGATGATGAGAAACTTATTTTAAAGAGAGATTCTGCAAAATTAAATGTATCTCAGTCTGAGTATATTAGAAATTGTATTTTCATCCGGATTTATTTCCTCAATGGGTTTATAAGTCATAGGACCAGCTCTAAAAATTGAATCAAATCCAACCATTCTACAAGCAGATATAATTGATGATTTATTTAATCCTGTAATGTTATTTAATAACTCTTCTGCTTTCTTTTCATAATGCATCATCTTGGCACCCTGAATCGATATTTTAAAAGCTTCTTCGAGTACTACACCTTCAATGTATCTTGTCATATAATCCACTGTTAATCCAATTATACTAGGTGAAACATTTTCTTCTTTTAGTTCTTCATTATCATTTAATTCTATAACTTCAAATGATGAAGGTGGTAAAAAAACCTCCACGTGGTTGTTTATATTCCTTTGCTCTTTTTGACACTGTATACATTTTTTATACCTCCTAATCATACAATTCTAAATTTTTCTTTTCTTCTTCAACTGCATCAATCAATTCTTGTTCAGTTGGCATATGCAATTTATATTCTGATGAAAATATTGTTTTATTTCCTGGCAATGTATATTTAACAACAGTTTCATTCTTATTAGTAGAAAGTAATATTCCGACTGTTGAATTTTCATCATCATTCTTAATTTCTCTATCATAAAAATTAACATACATTTGCATTTGTCCTATATCTTGATGTGTTACTTTTCCAATTTTCAAATCAATTATAACAAAGCATTTTAAGA
>DAVZIW010000013.1:0-21889 GCA_052273085.1 Candidatus Alloenteromonas sp. | reverse complement strand
AATCAGTAAATAAAACACATGAAAATATAATCGGTAAATCCCAAAAACAATCGATGAGCATTAAAGAAAAACCTAATCTGATAAACAAAATCAAAAGGCACAAATATCAAAAATCAATACACGGGTCCAATAGATGAATAGATTTATTAATGAATTTATGTTATAAATTTCTACTGAACAAGGTTTTTAAAAAGAAAAGAATATGAAAAAATTTAATAAAATCGCTCTTCTAACCTTAAGCAGTTTATCCATTATTGCCCTCGCCGGATGTAATGATGGAACTAGCGAAGAAGACAAAACAATTGAAAGCATCAAGATAGTTGAGGGCTCGATTGCCTCATCTTTTTATTTAGATAGCACTCCTGACTATTCAAATTTGAAGGTCAAGACATTAAATAAAAGCAATGAAGAAATCGAAACAATCAAAGTATCTGAAAAGGCCAGTTATTTCACCTATACCGAAATCGATACCACTGCCTTAGCAAAAGGAAAAGTCTTTACTGTTACATATAAAGTTGATGATCGTTCGTTTGAAGATTCTATCACTTATGATGTTATCGATCATGAATATGAAATAGTTAGTTGGAGTCAAAATGCTTCCTATTCCCATTCAGTCGAAGCTTCTTTTACTAACTCTAAATTATCCTCTAGCGAAGAAAACCTAGAATCTGGATTCCTTGAAAATAGGCTTTATTACATTGGCAACCAAAACGAAGCCAACTTGCTTCCTCAAATAAATGCCTTGGACGAAAATAACACCCCTATGGTTATTAACTTCCTTCCAACTGGCGTTTCTATGTCCATTAAAGAAGATGGAAAAGAAGCAGAATTAGATGCTACTAAATACATCGAAAACGTTGATAATTTCCTTAAGAATGGCTTATTAAAATTCAAAAACGATGTAACGGGTTCATTCGTTATCACTTTAAAAGTCGATAGCAATCCTGCCTTAAAACCAATCGAATATAAGGTAAATGTCGTTAATGCCTATAACGCTACTAAGGGTATTGATTTATATGCCTTGGCAAATTGCAAGGCTAGTTATTATCCTTATTACGATTCTGCTTTTAATAACGATTTAAAGGAATTCAAAGAAAAGATTTCGATCCCAGAAACCACTGCTATCGTTTTCCAAAACGACATTACATTCAATAAGAGCGATTTAATCTCTTCCTATATTTGGGGAGATGATGCCGTTTCTAGCAATGTCAAAGGCAGTTTCAAAGACTGGATTCATATTGTTGACCATACATTCGATAAAGAAGAAAGCGTTGTTATCTATGGTAATTCACATCATTTAGCATTAAACGATAATGAAAATGATCCTGATTGCTTCCCCTATATATTAACTGAAAGTTCTAACGGTACTGCTCAAGATGCTGGTGTGCCTATCTCTTCTCACTCCACCTTGTTCTATGGTTCATTTGCAGATGGCATTGATCCAACTAAATGCAACTTTGATATCCAAGATTTAGAAGTATCTGGTAATTTAGGTGTATCTGCTGAATCTACTATCGAAATCGGTGGACCTATGTTTATGAAGACAGAAGTCACTTCTAGCTTCAATAATGTCAATGTCTCTAAATTCTATATGGCTTTAATGGCTACAGGTACCGACCCAGTAAAGACAATAGGAAACACCACTTATGATGTTCAACCTACATTAAATGTCAATTCCTGCCGTTTCCGTGATACTTTCAATGCTTCAATATATTGCTATGCCGGTGGAACAATAAACATCACAAACAGTGAACTTGTTAATGCTGGCGGACCTCTTCTATTCTTAAATCCAAGAACTGAAGATTTCCCAGTCTCTACCTTAGATATCTCAAAATTAGGCAAAACCGAAGTCAATATTGATGATAAGTCCTTCCTTTCAAATAAATCAGAAGGAAAAGGAGGATGGTTTGATGCTTATAGCGCTACCTCACTCGCTGGTCAATTAATTAATCTCGACCAATTATTTGCTACCCTAAGAATGAGTTTCTTAAGAAAAGACAACAACGTTTCTAAATTCAATTTCTTAATGGTCAATCTTCCAATAAACGAAGAAGGCATTACCCTTCCTTATAATAAAGGCGGCGTCAATGTTACCGTTAGAAAAGGTAACAACATCGTCTATAGCACAGTTGATGGCTATACTGATGTCTATACTAAAGCTGCTGAACTAGTAGGAGCAACCGCACCTGAACAACAATATCTAAAAGGTAGAGAACTTTGCTCAGCTTTAGGAAATACTTTCTTTGGCAACAATTATGCTTTCTCTAATCAAACAAGCATGGCCTTCTTTGCTGCAACAAATGCAGAAGGTGAAAGAGAATTTGTCTGCCCTGCCGTTGATGCAACTGGCCAAATAACAGGATTACAAAGAACTGAATATGCTATCTTAGGTGCTAAAGGACTTGCCGGCGCATCCGATTCACCTACCCCAAGTGATATTATGAAAAATGAAGGCTATCTAGCCGCTACTTTAATCCAAAACAATTCTGCATCTGCTTTAGTAGATCTAACCGCCTATAAAGGTGCCTGCAACTATGGCGTTTTATTCGGCGACTACCACAAAATCTAATAAATAGTTATGAAAAAGGCTCTAACTAATAAAACTTTTATTTTTGGGGGCCTTTTTTCCTTATTGTTTCTAATTCTATTTTTATCTTATTTCTTTACCTATAAAGAATTTGCATTGGCATTTCTGCCATTTTTCTTAACTTTTGTGGGTTTATTTGTCATTTTCCTATTATTAGAAAAATATCTAAAAGACAAGCCTGCGAAGGGATATAAATTCAAATGGCTAACTTCTTTTAGCGCTCATCTAGCCAAAAAAGAGAACCGTTATAAATTCTATTTCTCTATTTTAAGCATAGTCTTGATAATAGTTTTCTTTGCTAGGTTCTATTTCTGGAAAGATACATTTAGTTACTCCCCAACTGCCGGAGTCACCAAGTGGCATAAATATTATGATACCCTTCATCTAAATAGCCTTTTAATCTGCGATGGGGCGAAAAGTTTCCTTACCCTAAATAGATTTGAAATGGTAATAGGCACATTAAGTAATGACATATGGTCAGGCTTAATCGTTTTGTCTTTAGTAAGTGCGTTTTATCTAAAAGAAAATTCATTATTCGCTAGAAGATATATAGGTGCCCCACTTACTTTATTTGTCACATTATTCTTTCCTATTTTGGCTAAAGGGATAGTTGGGACTGATTATTCTAATTACAGGGTTTATCTATTAGGGATCGAGTTAGGGATATTGGATTTCTATTATTTTTCTAGTGTCTTCTGCAAAGAAAAAGCTACATTTAATAAATCCTCTATATTTAAATTAATAGCAATCCTAATTCCATTCCTATTTACCTGCTTTAGTGCATACACGCCTTCATTATTATTTGGAAGAACTGCCTTAGGATTATCTAATCCACATGAACTTTCAAACTTAAGCCACCGCTTATTCGTATATCTATCATTCTTGCTTCCTATTTTATATTTCATCTTGCTTTCATCTTTCTGCAAAGAAGAAAGAAGAGCGTTACTACTTCAAATTTCATTAGGAGCGTTAATCGGTTATATATCAATAAATAGATATGACATATGGCAAAATTTCTCTAC
Organism: Candidatus Alloenteromonas sp.; assembly: GCA_052273085.1. Lineage (GTDB taxonomy): Bacteria > Bacillota_I > Bacilli_A > RFN20 > CAG-826 > Alloenteromonas. The sequence goes on along the minus strand of DAVZIW010000013.1, from coordinate 18,280 downwards.
CTGGCCATTACATCTATGTAACACTGCTATGTATACAATGCCAATAACATTACTATTTATTTCATATGGACTTTATTACTTCACTTTCTTTATCAATGTATTAGGGGCTTTCCTAGCATTAATGATGCCAAATTATTCAGAAGCTTTATATGTATTCTCCCCTACAATAACCGGATTCTTCATTAACCACTTACATGCATTCTTCATGCCTGTATTAATAATGCTATTAGGGGTCTATAAACGTCCAAAGATGAAATATTTCGTCTATTCCCAAATTGGATTCCTAATATATTTTGCCTTAGTAATGTTTGTTAATGTCGATCTTACAGCACATGGAGATCCAACAGACTTCTTCTTCATCAATAGCGATTTCGTCGCGAAGAAATTAGGCGAATGGGCGAAGAATCTATTCAATGTAACCCTGACATTTGAAAGAAATGGATTAACTTATGTAGTCCATTATGCTTATGACATAGCTTATTACCTAGTCTATATCTTGCTAGCTTTTGGGATGTGGTTTGTCTATGAATTATTATTTAGGGGAGTAGATGAATTATTAGCAGTTAGATTAGCTAGAATTAAATCAATTAATAGACATGAAGCCTATCTAGAAATAAAAGAAAAAGGAGGACTAACCATGGAAGAAAATCAAATTAGTTTGGTAATAGATCATTTATCCAAACGTTATCCAGGTGCAGATTCTTTAGCAGTCAACGATGTTTCATTCTCATTACTAGGAGGCAAGATTTATGGCTTCCTTGGTAAAAATGGGGCTGGTAAATCAACCATTATCAAATCAATCGTAGGAATACATGGCTTTGATAAAGGATATATCTCTGTGTGTGGCCACGATGTTAATGAAGAACCATTAGAAGCCAAAAGAGAAATAGGTTATGTTCCTGATAACTATGCCTTATATGAAAATCTATCAGGGAGACAATATATAAATTACATTGCCGATTTATATAAGGTACCACTTGATTTAAGGAAGCAAAGGATAGATGACCTAGTAGAAAGGCTAGAATTAGGTCCTCGTTTTGATAAATTGATGAAGACTTATAGCCACGGGATGAAGCAAAAGATTACTATCATCGCCGCTTTAGTCCATGAGCCAAAGATTTGGATATTAGACGAACCTATGACTGGTCTAGATCCTAATTCCATCTTCCAAATCAAGGAATGTATGAAAGAACACGCAAGAAAAGGGAAGATCGTCTTCTTCTCTAGCCATATAATCGATGTTGTCCAAAATATCTGTAATGAAGTAATAATCATTAAGAAAGGTGTCTTGGTAAAACGTATCGATTTAGACAAAGAAAAAGAAGAAAGAGAACATCTAGAAGAAACATTCCTTAACCTTACTAGCGATAGCAAGGAAGAAATTATAGATGTCTTAAATGATGAGCAAGCATCAAAAGGAGCTTTATAGTGACTTCTACTGTAGATAAAAAAACAAAGAAGAAATCTATATTCCATGTTGAATGGGGCCCTTTTTATGTGCTTATAAAAATGCTTTTAGCCAACTCGCTTACGATTGACTGGAAGGGTAATAAGAAGAAAGCCATCATAAAACTAGTGACTTCCTTAATCGGATTTGCCGCCACTATTGCTTTATCTTATTTATTTTTCTATCTATGTAATTTATTTGGGATATTCTCTTTGTTATCTAGTGTCCCAATGTCAGTCCCTTCAATAATCATCAATATATTAGTTATATTCTCCTTTATCGGGGTATTAGGCAGGACTACAAACGAATTATATTTTGCTTCCGATAATAAAGTATTATTAACCTTGCCAATGAACGGGAATACTTTATTCCTTGGTAGATTAGGTGTTTCCTTTATAAATCTATATCTAAAAGCCTTAAAAATAGAAATACCATTCCTATTAGGTTATTACTTAGTTAGTGGCTACCCAATATATATGTATTTCCTAATATTCCTTATATGGGCCATCATAGATTTAGTAATGCTTTTATTAGCAGCCATCCTTTCTATTCCTACCTATTTCTTGAAAAGATATCTAAAAACACATACATTAGCCAATGCGATTACTTTATCAGTCCTCATTATCTTAATCTTGGCTTTTTGTTCTTTCCTAATTGGAATAATCCCAAATAAAATCGATATATTCTCTAACTGGGGTCCTTATTTTAATGCGATTCAAAATGGATTGAATTTCTATACCTCCAAATTATCATTCTTCTATTATGCCTCAATGGTATGCCTAGGAGGATTTACAGGTTATAACTTCTCCTTCTTCTATGGATATGGGGTTGGTGGATTATATACATTTTTAATCTTAATCGGTTCTTTAGTTATATTGTTCTTCCTTTCTTTATTATTAGCAGGTCCATTCTATCTTCGTCTTGCTAGCGGGAATGATGAAATTCAAGCTAAAACAAAAGCCAATAAGAAATATAGCCTTAAAGCTGATTCACCTTATAGAAGCCAGTTCTATAAAGAATTCCTATTGTTTGTAAAAGATTCTTCCTTTACTCCTAATTATGTGGGGATATTTTTAGCCTTGCCATCATTATTAGCCTTAATTAGTAAATTATTTGGGGCGATGGATGTAAATATACGTGGAGAGGCAATGGCACAGGTTGTATTGCTATTGATACTCCTATTAATTGCTTTATCTTCGAATGGATTAGTAGCCAATCTATATAGCAAGGAAGGTGGGGCATTCAAGCTTAACCACACCTATCCATTAAAAGATGAAGTAATTATCACTTCTAAGATTATCTATCCTGCAATACTTGGCTCAGCTAGCATCATCTGCACTACATTTGTTATGGCTTCTATTAGGATGCAGACATTTTCTAGTACAGTATTTATGGGGCTAGGTGCCACTTTAATTTATCTAGGCCATCTTCTTTATAGCGCTGGAATTGATTTTTCTAATCCTAAAGAAACATTTGGAGAGGGTTCCTTCCTTTCTAGAAATGAAAATCGTTCCTATATCTTAGCATTTGCTACTTCTTTCCTAGTTGCCATCCTATATTATTTCTATCTTCAAGATCCAATTAGATGGCTAAATGATGTTCCTTCTACCGCTGGATTTAAGGTATTCATAATAGGAATATTATTCTTTACTATCAATCTAGTCCTTTATAGGAAAAAGATAAAATATATCTATAGCAAGGGGGAGACATTATGAAAAAGGCAGTTTCAATTTTAGTCACCGCGATTGCTTTGCTTTCTATTGTCTTTGTTGCTATTTTTGGAACACAACCACAAGGTATTGTTCCTATTATCTATGTTGAAAGCATGCGTATCAAACCAATTGATGAATCTAGCTATAAAGTCAATAACGATGGGAAGCCTTACTGCACGATTAGTTATGACGATAATAAAGAGGTCACAGATGGGGAAAATAAATACATGCCCTACATATTTTCAACTGAAATACTTCCAAAAGAAGCTACTAACCAAAGCTTCATCTATTATCTAGATAGTAACTACAAAGACTTCATGAACTTCCCAGTTGATAATCCTCTTGCTAATAAAAAAGGTGCCTTCTTAATCAAAAGAAGAGAAGACATCAAAAAGACTATTGTAATCATCAATGTCAAACCTCTAGATGGAGGTAAATGCAAAGGCGATTCACTTATGGTTATTCTTGACTATAAGTCAGTTTTTAAATCCTAAAATCCTTATTGACCTTTAATCCAAGGGTCTTAATAAATTCATTTACATCTTTATAAGGAGAAGAAATAAAATCAGTAGGCATATGGGCATCAACCCCAATTACGATTTCATTTCCGACTTCTTTTACTATTTCCCAAAAAGGAGGGAATGGATAGATTTGCTCGTAAGGTGGCCTAATGGATGGGAATCCATATGGCCTAGTACGCGCTAGATTTATTTCTAACGGGATATTATGTTCTTTAGCAGTCAAGGCAATCTTATAAGAGACTTCTTTAAAAGAAGGAAGGTATCCAAAGAAATATATAAATACATCCGGATGACATACATAGCTAAATAAACCGCTACAAATGCCTTTGCAAAGATCATCGGCATATAACTCACATCTTTCTTCATTAGTTAAGAAAGGTATATCTGCGTAGAAACGAATACGGTCGTTATTAAATCTACAATGCTGGCCTAATATTAGATAATCAAAGCCTTTTTCTTTTAATAAAGATTGGTAATATGACTTGAATTTATCCTCATACCATTCACATTCAAAACCTAGCTTTATCTCGATTTTATCTTTGTATTTTTCCCTTAAGTAGTTAACTGAAGAAATATAATCATCTAGTAAAGAAGGATCTCCTCTCATTCCAGGCTGAACAATGCCTGGCAATATAACATGATCAGAAAATCCAATACGTTTATAACCTTGCTTAATAGCATTTAAGACATATTCTTCATCTTTTCCAAACGCATGCCCGCATCTAGATGTATGGGTATGGTAATTATATTCAAGATTATCCATAAATTACTTCCATTAAAGTTAGGCCTTCTGCCTTCGCCTTATAGGAAAATATACTCCTTTTAGGAGAATTTAGCCTTTCTTTTATATCTATTTTGCTCATCTTTTTAAAGCCAACTTTTAATAAAGCCCCAACCATTAATCTAATTTGATAAGTCATGAATCCATTTGAATAAAACAATATTGATATGGCCTTTCTATTTGGATCATAAGTAGGCTTAATTTGATATATGTTCCTAATGAAATTGTCTTTATCTTCTTTTTTAGTCGTGAAATTCTTAAAGTCATGAGTGCCTAAAAATACATCGCAGGCATCCATAAAAGCATCTACATCGAAATCCCTATTCCCTAGATAGGCTTCATATTCAGATTGAAACGGATCTTTCTTACCAAAGCAAAACTTATATTCATATTTTTTGCCAGAGCAAGAATGGCGTGCATCAAACTTATCATCGATTTCTTTTATTGAAATAATAGCAATATCATCAGGAAGAAGGCTATTGAAGACATTTATATATTTATCAAAATCCTTAATTTGGTGGGCATAGAAAGAAAATGTCTGTCCTTTTGCATGGACTTTCGCATCAGTTCTCCCTGCTCCTTTTATTTGGCTAGGAGAGTCATTTAAAGTGCTTAATGCCCTTTCTAATTCACCTTGTATAGTCCTTAAGCTAGTTTGTCTTTGGAATCCTGAATAAGAAGTTCCCCTATAGGCAACTGTGCCTAGATAATGCTTCATAAGGCATTGACCCCAAAGAAACCAAATATATCAAACTTAGTAATGGAAATAGTCATAATTAGAGCGACTAATGCTATAACAAATATGATAGAAAGAATGTCCCCGAAATAGAATTTATAAACCCTATAACGGCTTCTTTTTTCTCTTGGATCATATCCTCTGCATTCCATTGCCGAAGCAAGTTCATCACTTCTAATAAAAGAAGAAACAAACAAAGGAATAATTAATGATGTAATGCCTACTACCTTTTCTTTTAATTTGCCATGTTTAAAATCAACACCTCTACTAGACTGGGCTTTCATTATCCTATCGGCATCATCTAATAAAGTAGGGATAAATCTTAAAGCTATTGAAAGCATCATCGCGATTTCAGATACGGGAAAATGGAATACCCTTAATGGATGCATATACCATTCAAGGGCAAAAGTTAAATCTAGAGGTCTAGTAGTCGCGGTTAGTATCATTGTTATCATTATCATCATGACTAAACGCATAATGATACGTGCAGCTTCTGCAAAAGAATCATAATAGACAACAAACCCGTTGATAGAAAAAGCGACACCCAGTGTGTTATTTTCCTTAGGTACTAAGATATAGATAATAAGTAGGAATATAACCATGAACCACATGCTTTTTAATGAAGATAAGATAGAACTAATCTTCATCTTTGAAACATATAGAAGGATACTTAAAACAATAAATAATATTCCACCCATCAAGGCTCTCATTGACCATGTTGGATAATCCATGAACAATGCAACCATAAGTAAAATAGTCGCGGCTATTTTTGTTCTTGCATCTAATTTATGTAAGAACGAATTATATGGAACATATCTTCCTAGAGCAAAAGAGGCCATTATTTTACCCTCCTTGCTTTGATAATTTCTTTAGATAACGATGACACGTCCTTAACGGAATTTAAATCTAGCTTCATTCCGCTTTCTTTTAATTTAGAGGCGAAAGAAAGAACTTTAGGAGTTTCTAACGAATAGGCTTCGCAATCAAAATCAAATAAAGAATTTGGAGAGCATTGTCTTATTATCTTTCCTTCTTCCATTACAACTACTTTGTTGCAATAAGAAAGAAGAATATCCATATCATGGGTTACTAGAATAATGGTAGTCCCTTCATCATGGATCTTAGAGAATAAATCCATCATCTCTTTCGCACCCATTGGATCTAATCCGGATGTAGGTTCATCTACGACTAGATATTTAGGTTTGATGGCTAAAATACCTGCGATGGCAACTCTCCTTTTTTCTCCTCCAGATAATTCAAAAGGAGAACGTTCGTAGAAAGAAGAATCAAGTCCAACTAGAGATAATGCTTTCTTTGCATCTTCTATAGCTTCATCTTTTTTCCTTCCAAAGTTTTTAGGTCCAAAGGCAACATCTTTTAAGACAGTTTCTTCAAATAATTGGTATTCGCTAAATTGAAAGACTAACCCTACTCTTTTTCTTAATGGAGACATCTTCTTCGTGGATTTCTTTTTCTCGCTAGAATTGATGAATTCATCGACTTTGATAATTCCTGAAGTAGGCGTTAATAAAGCATTTAGATGCTGGATAAGAGTAGATTTACCACATCCAGTACGACCAACAATGCCCAAAAAATCCCCATCATCAATTTTTAAATCAATTCCATTTAAGGCTTTATGCTCTAATGGGGTCTTTGGATTATATATGTAATAAAGAGAAGAAATATCTATCGGCATAAATATTCCTCCAATTCATCTTCATTTTTAATCGAGGAAGGTATTTCTAACCCATCCTTGATTAATTCGTGCTTAAGGGAATAGAAAAACGGGACATCTAGCTTAATTTGCCTTAATTCTTCAACATGGGAAAAGACTTCACTTGGCTTACCTTGACTAAATAATTTCCCATCATTAATTACATAGACATAATCAGATTGGTTAGCCTCTTCTACATCATGGGTAATAGAAATAATAGTTAGATTTGGATTTTCTTTTCTTAAGGAAGAGATTAATTCCCTTATTTCTTTCTTTCCTTTTGGATCAAGCATCGCGGTAGCTTCATCAAAAATAATTAAATCAACACCTAAAGAAAGAACGCCTGCAATGGCAACTCTTTGCTTTTGTCCCCCACTTAAAGAAGAAGGTTCATGACTTCTAAAATCGCTCATCCTGACTTTATCTAGGATATAATCGACTCTTTTAACCATTTCTTCCCTGGGAATATTTCTATTTTCTAATCCGAATGCTATATCGTCTTCAACAGTAGATCCAACGAATTGGTTATCTGGGTTTTGGAAAACAATACCCATCTTTCTTCTTAATTCTTTTAATGATTTCTTTTCTAACTTTTTACCAAAAAGATAAATCTCGCCTTCACTGGGAGAAAGAAGTCCTACAATAAGCTTTGCTAGAGTTGATTTGCCACTCCCATTATGCCCAATGATACAGCAATAAGAAGAAGGGGCTACATCAAAAGAGACTCCTGAGAGAGTCACTTTTTCTTCGTTATAGGAGAACGATATATTTTTAAGCGAAACTACTTCATTCATCTTTCTTTTTCTTTTTTCTTAAATAAATATAGACCTCTAATCCAACTTCGCAGATTAGGAATAACCCGCAATAAATTCCAACGGCAGTATAAATAACCCAGGAAGGACTATTTTTATCAGCTGATAATGGGATTAGGAATGGAAGCCCAGCCAAAAGGAAGCAAATAATGACCAGCACCAATCTATAGAAGAAACCTCTATTGCCCCACATTGATGATTAACTTTCTCCCTTGATATTGCTTATAAGTTACCCCTGCCATATCTAATATCTTCCTAGAGGCAGTTGTTTCAGTGCTATCATGATATTTATCATCTAGATATATGACTTCTTTTATGCCTACTTGGACAATAGCTTTTGCACATTCATTGCAAGGGAATAAAGTGACATAGATCTTGCATCCAGAAAGTGCACTGCCATTCCTAGTATTCAATATGGCGTTGAATTCGGCATGGCAAACATAGAGATATTTTGATTCCAATCCTTCTCCGTGCCCCCAAGGAATCTTATTGTCATCTACTCCGCGTGGCATGCCGTTATAACCAATAGAAACAACCTTGTTATTGCTATCGACAATACAAGCACCAACTTGGGTAGATGGATCTTTTGAACGGAGGCTAGATAAAGATGCAATACCCATAAAGTATTCATCCCAACTTAAATTCCCGCTTCTAGGTTTAATTTCATCCATGTCTAATTCCTCCTTTTAGCCCTTATATGATACTCATAGAAAATATTTATTCATTAATTAAATTTTCTTTTTGAAGTAAACTCTTCCTTCATAAGGAAGCAATGTTTCTTCGTTTTTATTTTCTAAAGTCGCAATAACCTTTTCAAAATCTGTTACATCCACCTTATTTTTGCGATTTTTTTTACCTAAATTGACGATTGTTAAGGCTTCATTATCTTTATAATTCCGTGAGAAAACAAAGACATCATGATAAGAAGAAATATACTTAAAATCACCTTCTTGAAGAACTTCGTTTTCTTTCCTTAATTTCAATAATTCCTTATAGAAAGAGAATATCGAATTAGGATCTTTAACATTATTTTTCGCGTTTATTTCTTTATAGTTAGGATTAACTCTAATCCAAGGATTATTTGAAGTAGTAAACCCTGCATTAAATGAATCATCCCATTGCATTGGGGAACGGCAATTATCCCTATCGATATTGAATATCAATTTATTTCTTAGGCACGTTGGGAAAAGAAGTTTCTTCATGATGTTATTAACTTGGATAGATACAACATCTTTTGAAGTAGATATGTCTTTAGAAACAGGAAGGTTAGTCATGCCTATTTCTTCGCCTTGATAGATAAAAGGAGAACCACGTAACGTCAAATTGATTAATCCTAAAGCTTTCGCAGATTCTAGATAATGATGTTTTTCATCCCCAAATTTATAGATGGAACGAAGCTGGTCATGGTTTTCTAGATAGTTCGCATTCCAAGAAATATTCTCTTGCCACTTCTTGATGATAGAAAAGAATTCTTTGGATTTGAATTTCTTTTTGAATACAGGTAATTTCGATTTAGTGACACCCATTAGTTCAAATTGGAAGAACATATCCAATTCGTGGTTGGATAAAAACTTCTTCCCATTTTCCAAATCAACATTGAAAGTCTCTCCAATTACAACTGAATCATATTTAGAAAAGACATCGTTATAGAACTTGGCTAATATATCATGGTTCCCCTGCTTCATTAGATAATGTTCTTGACCCCTGCCAGAAAAATAATGGCCTTCCCCATCTTCTAGAGATTCTTTATATATTTGATTAATGACATCGCATCTAAATCCATATACCCCCTTATCCAAATAGAAACGGAGTATATTTTCTACTTCTTCAATAACTTTAGGATTATGGTAATTCAAATCAGGTTGTTCTTTTGAATATAAATGTAAGTAATATTCTTTAGATGAAGGATCATATTCCCAAGCCGAACCTGTAAACATGGAAGTCCAATTGTTAGGAGCTTTCTTTCCCTTTCCTTTTCTCCAATAGTAATAATCCCTATATGGGGAAGAAGGATCTTTAGATTTGATAAACCATTCATTTTGGTCAGAAGTATGGTTTACAACTAAATCCATGACTATCCTGATGTTTCTTATTTTAGCTTCTTTGATTAGAAGATCAAAATCTTCCATCGTCCCATAGTCTTTATGGATTTTATAATAATCCCTGACATCATATCCCATATCTACTAAAGGGGAATCATATATTGGGGATAGCCAAATAACATCTACTCCTAAAGAGGCTAGATAGTCTAGCTTGGATATTATCCCTTGAATATCCCCGATTCCATCCCCATTAGAATCGCAAAATGAACGAGGATATATTTGGTAAAAAGATAGGGAATGTATATTTGTTTTTTCCATAAGGAAATTATACTTTTCTTATTTTCCTAGTAAATAGCTGGCTATAAGAAGTAGCCCAGCAATATATTTTTATTCATTATCTTCTATTGCTCCATCAAAAACCAAAGACAAATACATTTTCTCAATATTGTTTAGTTTATTGATTTCCTTTTTTCTTTTGAATTCCGCCATATTCATCCAAGCCATTACCCAATATTTTTTTCAATTCCTACATATGTCAAGCCATTGCAATCCATAATGTATTCAGAGTTACCGGGCAATCCTATTAGATGAGGTATGTTTGATTTAAATTTAATGAGTTTTTCAATTAAAATCTAAAAAACTACCCTTAAGGCAAATAAAAAAGCCCGATTAAGGGCTAGAAACTATAAATTCTAAATCAAGAATTCTTTTCCGACTGGGACTCGAAGGCCTTCAAGGTTTCTTCATTTGAAGTAGAAAGGGCCAAGGAATAATAGGCATCCATATCTTCTTTTTCCATCTTCTTGTTATATTCCTTCTCGTCCATAGTTGTCTCCTAAGTTGGCAATATTCTATTATGAAAAATTTCATAGTAAATCTAGGTTTACTAGACACTGTCATAGTTTCTTCTTCTTTCATTGATTAAGACTAAACAAAATCAAATCAATGTAAATTTTTTCATTTATTGAGTAAACAAATTGTAACAATGCAGACAATCATCAAGACAATGATGACACCGACAAAAATTAGATAAGAAAGATTTAGAGGCTTCTTCTCTAATTCTTCCTTTTGCTCCTTAGTCAATAAGGATTCATCTATCTTTGGTTCTTCTTTCATTATTTGAACTCTTCAACAATTTCATGACACCCACATGCTAAAATAACATCATCTGGATATGTTTCTTTTATCTTTTTATAAGCTTCTAAAGGAGAATCTATATAAGGATAATCTTCTAGATATAAAGAATATCCAAATTCATCCCTGCAGTTAGAAGAAGCCCTAGTAAATGTAATTGAATTAACTACATTCGCGACAAAAGAAAGGATAGAAGATATATTCTTTTGTTCATGAAGCGATAAAAGACAATGTATTGGTTTACCTTTAGATAAAGTTGCTAATGATTTAGCTAATAAAGTCAAGGCTTCTAGATTTGAAGCGCTAGAAAGGATTAAATCACCTTTCCTAATTCCTTCATTTAGATTAATTAAATCAAGTAACCCTTCTTCTATCTTTTCTTTAGAAACAGGATATATATCCTTATTTATATTAATCGCCTCCAATGCTAAAGAAGCGTCAAATAAATAGGAAATAGATGAAGATGCAATCTTTAATTCCCCATATGGTCTATAAGAAAATAAGAAGGACATGTCTTTATCTAGATGGTAATTAAAGAATGAATCTACTTCAAAGCAACTAGATTGGTTTTGTTTAGCAATATCAAAGAATAACCTTTTTATATCATCATCTAACTTAGGGATAAGAATCTTGCTATCAGAAGAGAAATTAGATGAATATGAAGAAGCAATTAAAGATAAAGTAGATCCTAATTCTTCTGTATGGTCTAAAGTTAAGGATGTAACGATACTTAATATCTCATTCATCCCGTCTAGGAAACTAATTTGAGAATATATTTCATCTAATTCGATAATGGCTATGTCGGCCTTATTTTCTTCTAGATAGGCTAAAAATATTAAGGTCATGGCCTCAAATTTAGATAAATCGTATTTAGAAATAACCTTTTGGTATTTCTTAATACTAGATTCGATAAACGAAGTTGGGATTACTTTGTTATTAAAAAGAAGATTATCATCTGCATCATCTAGATAATGATGTAACAAAGCCCCTACTTTATATCCAGCATGGGAATAAAGCGATAATAAAATAGAACTAGTAATGGATTTGCCATTGCTACCAGTAACTTTAATTAAAGAACAGCTAGGATTAATCCCTGCTTTCTTTAAAGCTTTGCCTAATTGTAATGAAGGGGTATCAGTAAAAGAAGCGAAATTATTCATCTTTGGCTCTAGCTCCTTGCTTTTTCATCTTATCGATATAACGTTTGTCATCTCTTTCTTTAATGGAATCTCTTTTATCGTGGGCTTGCTTACCTTTAGCAAGGGCTATTTCCATTTTGGCATACCCATGAGATAAAAATACCTTTGTAGGAACGCATGTATATCCACCTTGCTTGAGGTTGGCTTCTAGCTTTTTAATTTCTTTTTTATTAAGTAATAATTTACGGTCACGAAGATGATCAACATTAAAAGAGGTCCCGTCTTTATAAGGGGCAATATGCATATTGGCTATAAAGGCTTCCCCATTCTTGCAATAAACATAAGAATCACTTAAAGAAGCATTTCTAGCACGTAATGACTTGATTTCAGTCCCGGTTAAGACTAAACCCGCTACTAAAAAATCAGAAAGAAAATATAGAAAGTGGGCCTTTCTATTTTCTAATAAAGTTGAGGAATCTCTTTTTTTAGACATCAATAATTATCCTTATACGAATCTAAAGGTTAAATTAGCTTTAGAGGAATTTACTTCGTTAATATCAATTTCAACATTAACGTATTCCCCATTATTATACTTTGTTCCATTAGGGAAGAATGATTTAAATTTAGTAATGTCGAAAACACTATGGGATCTAAATAAAGTCAAGTCATTCCCATATCCACCTCTTTTGAAGGTAAATATTCCACTAGATTCAAGCAAATGAATCAATGAATAGGAAGTATTCGCATAGGAAGCATTCTTTTGGCAATTAGTCGCACCAATCTTATAGAAAGTACGTCCGTTTGGTTTCAATGCAGGCTTATCATAATAAGCGGCGTTGACTGAATAATTAGTAACTCCACTTATAGTCAATTCCATAACCCTAGAATCGATATGGTAAATCTTTATTCCGGGGATTGAATATCCCTTACCAATCTTACTATAGGCAGTTTTTGAATCAAGTTCGTTTAGTAAATTAGGTGTATATAATTCAATAAGTAGATATTCATCATAGACCGAACCATTGAATTTAGAAGTTGGGACAATAATGCAGTCCCCAGTTGAATTAGCAGGTCCGATATCAATCGTGCAATCATCATCCACCACAATTGGATCCATCCATCCCAATATGGATTTTGAATAGGAATCATGGTCAAGAACATTAGCATCCATCATTAATAATCCGCCGGTTGGATTAAAAAGACTAGTTCTATCTGGATAATAATCATCTAATCCCATCATATGGCCAAATTCATGGATTAATGTATGGGCATCGATTCCATGTTGGTTAACTAAGAAATCCTGGGAAAGCCAGAAATAGCTAGATAAAGTCGGATTTAATGGATTTGGATCATTATCGGCCCAGAATGTATAGGCCCAATAATAACCAGTTTTATCCTGGAAATTAAGATTACCTGTTGTGTAATTTGGGCAAGAATAAACTGCAATTACCCCATCTATATATCCATTGCCATCAGAATCAAAGTCCTTAGTGGAATGGGAGGAAGAATATTTAGTTAAAGCCGCTTCGATTAAAGTGGAGCCGTTATCGTTATTTGAAGAGCTTGAACCCCACTTACTATAAGCATTATAAGCAGTCATATTTGGCTTATAGATAGAAGCAATCTCAAAAGATAAATTCAATTTACCAAAGCTAGATTTTTTATAATAAGAAGATAAAGATTCCCAATATCCAGTCGAACCATCATCATTGTTCCCTACTAAAGCAGTATTTAAATTAGTAAGAAAAGAAGAAGAGAAGGCATAATCGCTAAATTCTATTGGCAGGACTAATAATTTAACATTCCCGGTTGAAGGCACTGCATCAGTCCCGTAACTATTATTGATGTCTTGAAGAGAATATGGACGGAAAGAGGCAGGATCGACTTTGTAATAAGCATCACTAGTTTCAGGACGGGTAAATGGAGTATATGAACTATCCTCGCTAGAATTGTTTTTACTAAGGAATGGGGAATATATATTGCAGGAAGTTAGAGTCATTCCTACTAATGACATTAATACAAAAGAAATAAGTGATTTTTTCATAGCCTGTTCATTTTAGATGAACAAAACATATAGAGAAAGTAAAAAGAACAAAAAAGCATACACAAAAGATGAATTGTATAGAAAAGATGAAATAAAGAGGCCATCATTTTATCTTTATGTTCTACTTGGAAGCACTTTCTAATTTAAATATAGTTTTTTGATACTTTCAGTCGGATTTTTAACCGAAACACTCAAAAAACTCACTCAACTCATATAGTTTTTTGATACTTTCAGTTGAATTTTCAACCGAAACACTCAAAAAACATTGATTTGGTTTTAGTAAGCGAATACCATTTAACTAGAAGGTGGTTTACTTATGGAATTAATCGGCAGAGAAAAAGAAACAAAAGAATTAAGTCGCTTATATAACAGCAACAAACCAGAGTTAGTTGCAATCTATGGAAGAAGGAGAGTTGGAAAAACATACCTTATCGACACTTACTTTGCCGACAAAATCACTTTTACCCACACAGGAATGTCTCCTGATGAATTAGAAAAGATCGATGCAAGAAAGCTAAATTCTCAATTAGATGCCTTTTATGGTTCCCTTCTTTCGCAGGGTATGCAAGCAAAAAGAAAACCAAAGACCTGGATAGAAGCCTTTACTTTGTTAATTGAATTCTTGGAGAGCAAAAAGAACGGGCAAAGAAGAATTGTCTTTATCGATGAACTTCCTTGGTTAGACACACCACGTTCTAATTTCATTCCTGCTTTTGGATGGTTTTGGAATAACTATGGATGCAAACAACAAGACTTAATGGTAATTGTCTGTGGTTCTGCCACTTCATGGATCATGAACCATCTAATAAACGCTCACGGAGGTCTATATGGACGTTTAACCTATAGCATTCGTTTATCCCCTTTTACCCTAAAAGAAACTAGGGACTTCCTTATTAACAAAGGAGTAAGGACATCTGAATATAACATAGCACTTATAGATATGATATTAGGCGGTATCCCCTACTATCTAAATTACTATAATGGGGATTGTTCAATAGAAGAGAACATTGATAATTGGTTCTTCCAAAAAGATGCCAAACTAGGTCTTGAGTTCGATAACCTATTCAATTCGACTTTCGATAACAACAAATTAGCGAAAAAGATGGTAATGGCTTTAGCAAAACGTGGCCAGGGTTACACTAGAAAAGAATTATTAGAACAGCTCGGCATATCAGATGGAGAGTTAGTTGGTAACTGTTTAAAAGCATTAGTCCAAAGTGACTTCATCATTGAATATGTGCCATATATGGCTAGCAAAAACAAAAAGCATTATAGGGTAATAGATCCTTTTTGCCTGTTCTACCTTAAATTTGTTCATAACCAAACCTCATTAAACAAAAATGTTTTCTATGATTTTGGTGAAACTTCTTGGACCGGCCGTTCTTTTGAAAACTTATGTTTATATCATTTCCCAACATTAAAGAGCGTTCTAGGAATAAGGGCGATAAATACCATGCAATTCTCTTGGTGTGATAAAGGAAACGAAAATAGAAAAGGCTCGCAAATAGATTTAGTAATCGAGCGTAAAGACGGAGTTATCAATCTATGTGAGATGAAATTCTATAACAAAGAATTTAAAGTTGATAAAGACTACCACTTGAATTTAATGAACAAAGTAGAATCTCTTAGTAGTTATAGCAAAGGGAAGAAGACCATTATCCCAACCTTAGTTACTACATATGGATTAGAAAAATCAGGTTATTTTGATGATTTTGCTAATGTTATAACCTTAAGCGATTTCTTCAAATGAAAAAATAATCTTAATTAAGTGGAAAAATACTTTTTGCCTTTAGAAGGTTTTTGATTGTCCTTGACCAAACCCAAATTAAAAAGACTCTCAATAATTTTTCTTTCGTTTGCATCCATAAAGTAGTTAAAATAAGGTGTTTAACTATCACTTATGGACAATACAAATTTCTTTGATTACTCAATTGTTTCTAGAGGAAGAACCATCTTTAGGGAAGAAAGCTTCAAGATTAAAGATGAGAACAAGAACGCTATAAACGCGGATGTTTATGGAACAAACACATATAGGGTTCATCTTGAATTTAATGACCAGGGAAGATTATTAATTAATAAATCAAGCTGTACCTGCCCCTGCTCATATCCTTGTAAACATATGGCGGCTTTAGTCTTATATCATGATAAGCAATATAAAAATGCCTATGATGAAATAACTCCTACAATACGTCCAAATAAGAGCAAGCCGAATAATGTCCTTACATCATTAGAGAGAAGTTCTAATCAGATGGCGTCTTATTATTCTAGCCAATATTCATCTACTAAATATGTATATGAATCATTAAATAAATTAAAGAACCTTGAAGCAGTCAATGGCTTTAAAGGCAATGAATCTAGAGTTTTAGGCATTTTAAATAATCTACTAAACATTACCCTAGATGCCGATTATTCATATTCCTATGACGCCAATTACTACTACATTGATTTTGATACCTTATTAAAAGACATCTTTGTATTGATGGATAAATTAGGCGTTAGGAATAACCTAAATGACTTAATACTTGCTTTCATAACAAAAGTAAGGAAAATCAATTCATCACATATCAATAAATTACTTCTAGATGAATCCACTTCTTCTTTAACTAATTTATTAATAGAAACCATAATAAGGACAAAGAGGACTTCTCGGTTTTTAACATCTTTAAGAATCCCTTATACGGGAATGAGCTTAGATGGATATAGTTATTTCAATAAAAAATCATTATTGGAATCTAGTTTCAAAGATATCGATGATGAATCAAAATTAGTTTTCGTCGAAGAAACATTCTTTAAGCATGATAAAAACGACATCTTAGATTTAGTAGCCATCTTGCAAAAGAATAACTCCCAGCTCATCTTAAATAATGATGAATTCATAATTCTAGATAAAATCGATCATAAACTAACATTAGAAATGCTATTAGGAATCAAAAAATCCTATAACCTCGATTGGATTTCTACATTCTTATCTTTAGTTAGAGATGAAGATAAGGAAGAAAAAGAAGACTTCAACAAAATAATGAACTATCTTATATCAAATGGGACATATGCCCCTCTTCTTTTATACCCTTCTTCTAACATAGATATAAAGAAACTCAATGTATTTGAAATAGAATCAATCAGGAAATTCATTCTTGATGAATATAAGCGCAAAGTAATTGATTATATATTTGATAAAGCTAACAAAGATATTGGACTAAAAAGCGATAGGTCAAATGAAATTGCATCAATCCTAATCACCTTAAACGATTTAGAACCTAATCTATGTTCGAAATTGCTTCTAAATAACAAATTAAAGGCAAAGATAGAAAATAACGAGACGTCCTTAGTCGTCTATTTTATGTTGCTAGATAAATATAACCTCCTAGTAGATGCGGGCTATTTTCCATATAAGGGGTAATTTATGTATATAGATAAGATTAAATTAGATAAAGAATTCGAACTTGAGGAAATAAAGGAAAACCAAAGATACGTAGATATCCTTATTTCCTTATTTAAAGAAAAGAAAATAAAGATTGCCTATAGTTACGATAAGGAAACAGATTCTTTTACATATCACTGCTACAGTCAACAATTAGATGACCATCTTGTATATTTATCATTGAAAGTAGATTCATCTGGCTCTATTTCATATAAAAAGGGTGAGGATGTATTCGCTTATTCCCTTTGCAAATATCTTCTAGATGTGGAAAAAAACAAAACTCCAGAAGAATTAGAAAAACTCTATGAAGGAATTGATTCAAATGTCCTTAAATCAGCGTTTTTATCCCCAGAAGAAAACAAGAAAAGACTTACTTTAAGGAATTCATTCTTGGATATGTTAGATAAAAAAGAATCAATCCAAGAAGATCCAATTAGTTTTATCGCGACTGAGATTAAACTTTATTTGCATACGGATAGTTCAATTTATGGTTCTGATTATTTTGACTCCAATATCATTTTTTACATATCCAATAAAGACAGAGACAAAATTGCTTTGCTTCCAAAAGAGCTACTTTCATCTACTTCTTCTATCCTTAAAAAGGGGAAGAAAAGATATCAGATAAATTATTCATTAATTGAAAATCTAGTTAACCCCTGTCTTGTTATTGCCTCTAAATACGCTAACTCTAACCTAAACGTAAGAGAAAGCGAACTACCTGATTTAATAAGTCTATTTAAAGGTCAAACTATATATTTAAATAATAAAAGATATTAC
>DAVZIW010000012.1:0-22598 GCA_052273085.1 Candidatus Alloenteromonas sp. | reverse complement strand
TTTTTCTCTACTTCAATCATAACAAGTGGCTTCTACATTTATAGAAGGTTAAAACCAGGTGTTGTTACTTCGAATTTTGGGTTATCAAATTGCAAGGGAATTTATAGCCTAACTAACGAAAATAATCGACCCATGGATGTATCTAATGCTTGTTTCAATGGTTTGAAAGTTGCTTTTGATTACCTTTCAAATCAATATTAATTTGACCATTTTTTCTTTGTGCATTTACTCTTTTCAAGGGCTTATAATTTTTAAAATTTGTTAGTCCTAGTGCAAAACTTGATTGACTATCTTTAAAAGATAGACTTTAATTAGTAGCGGTTTTCCAAAACTTTCTACGAGGTAAAAATATGAATTCAAGTAACTCAATGCGTAATTATGAAGTAATGAGGCCAATAAATGTTGTTATATTTTTGGTTCTTTTATGCGGATTTGGCGCTTTAGGAATCTATTATGGTGGATTAGTCACCCCATTCATTTTATTAGGTAAGGGTGCTGTCGTTAATTTGCCAACTACCAGCTTTGCCCTCAACTTAATGCTAGGTGCAATCGGATTTGCTGGTTTTGCTATTTCTTTATATGGCTTTATCGTTTCTTTGATTTCAGTTGTTAAAAGAAATGATGACTATACAGTTAAAGCCTTTGCTTCTTATATCGCTTTAGGCTATGTTGCCTGCGTTGCTTTCTTCTTGAATGCTGCTTGGGTTTATAGACTTACCACTACAAATAATGGTTATAACGAATTCGGCTATATCATCACTTTATATATCATTGCCCTTATCGTTTTATTAATTGCCACTAATGTTCCACTTGTTAAATTATTCGGCGAAGAAAAGACCGCTAACAAGACCATGAAGACAATAGTAGGGGCTGCATTTGCTGTTAACTTTGGCCTTTGCCTCCCTGTTGCTATGACTTATTTCTCCGTTCTTGGAAAAGTATTCAACCAATCTTCAGTCATTACAATGAAGTTAGGCGTCTATTCCTTATTAACCTTAGTTGCTACTTTAGTTTCTTTAGCTGCTTTCATTGTTTTTGAAAAAGCCGATAAGCAAGGAAAAGAAGGCAAGGTTGGCTTCTATCTATTCGGTCTTTCTACTTTAGTTGATGCCGGTGCTCTTATCACTTGCGGTGTCTTCTCTACTTTATATTCAAAAATCAAAGTCAACTTCATGTCTGCAAATCTAGAATTTGCCTATAGCACTGAATTTGCTGTTATGTCCTATATTCTTGGTATATTGCTTGTCTTAGCTTGTGTTGGAGTTGTTATCTATTCAATCGTTCCACATAAGAAAAAGGCTATAGAAACTAACTTCTAATTATTGATTAGTAATCATGGGTGCCGTTAAGGTGCCCTTTTTATTTATTTATAAAGTCTCTATCTACTTTGATAATTTCATTATAAGAAGAAATAACTTCTTCGCTAGGATCTTCAAATTGGCTATTAAGCCTTCTCATTACATCTAATGGGACTATTCTATTTTGATCTCTTTCTTCATTTTGCTTTAGGCATTGCTTGAATGGCAATGGAAACAAGACCAATACGTGTTTATCAAATTTAGGGGTGTTATCAAAGTAAAACATCCTGAATTTATTTTCTAGATTAGTGGCATCTGCTATAACGGTGCAATCTTCGTTATTAGAAGCGTAGTCATTTATTCTTTTTAAGAAAGTATCCCAAACTAGTTTTTCATTTGAGAAGTTTTGTACCCCTCCAAATAATTCAAGCCTAAGTTCATCACTAGATACTATAAAAACATTTTCATGGCTTTGTTTATATAGATTTGCCCATGTTGATTTGCCTGAACCCGGAATTGCAGAGAGTAGATAGAAAGTTTTCACCCCCATATCCTAGACTTTGTAAACTCTTCTTTCCATATCGACTTTGGTTTCTAAGATTGTTTTTATCTAAAAAATATATTTTTTAACTAAATTCTTGGAGTTTACCCATCTTGCTAATTTTGCTAGAATAGAAAGCATGGAAGAATTCATTCAAATTAAAAATAAGAAATTCGTATTAACATCAGAAAAGGCAGTTCACGAGGATCATTCTACTTATATTTGTACTTGGTCAGGCCGTACTTACTTGCTTAGAACCTACAAAACTGGATTTGAAAAAGCCTTAGCAGATTATAGGGAATTGAAGCATGCCGGCATCAATATGGCTAAGATGTGTTTCCACGATGATGTAAACCATGTAATTGTCTTTGATTATTTCCCTGAAGAAGATTGCCTAGAAGCCTTATCAAAAGGACCTCTAGGTCAACAATATTTCGATGCCTTATTTGCCTTATATAGATTTGCTAGGTTCTCTAAGGTTTCATTAGACTGGGAACCACAAAACTTCATGCTTAGGGGTAGCCAGATGTTCTATCTTCCTACCAAATGGGAAAGAATGAATGAATCCAATAAACTTGAAAAAGAAGGAATCCGTACTTGGTTCTTAGGCAAAGAAGGTCATGCCTTATTAAAAAGAAAAGGATATGATGAAGCTTCATTACCTATGTTAAGTGAAGAACAAGTCAATAAAGAGATAGTTCTAGAAGCTGTCAAGAATTGGTAATTTAGAAGTAAAGAGGGCTCCTATTGAGAAATGGGTGCCTTTTTATTTTATTTGGTATATAATCTAGCCCGCTGTTACCTCGGTACCCAGCGTAAAAAAATCAGGAGGACAATATATGTCTAATAAAACCGTTTTAAAAATCGCCCAAAATGGAATCGTTGGAGCGATTTATTTTTTGCTTTGTTTCTTGCTTCAAAGCATTTCTTTTGGAACAATCCAAGTTAGGATTGCGGAGATTCTTTGCCTATTATGTTTCTTTAGGCCAGACTTCATTATAGGTGTAACACTTGGCTGTTTCCTTGCTAATTTGCAATCTACATTAGGATGGCCAGATATTTTAATTGGAACCGCTGCTACATTAGTTAGTTGCACCCTTATTGCCTTTGCTTCACCTTCTTTATTAATCGCATGTTTATATCCAATTGCTATCAATGCTTTTGTTGTAGGAGCTGAATTATGCTGGTTATTAGATATTCCTTGGAGCGAATATTTCTATCAATCTGGTATGGTTGGGGCAGGGGAAACTATATCGATGATAATTGGCTATGCATTCTTTATGTTAATGAAACGAAATAAAGGCTTTATGAATGTTTTAGATCCGATAAAACATCGCGATTTTGTTTGGTAGGCTTTATATTTAACAAATAAATATATACAATCATCTCCATGGACAATAAATTCTATCTTGAAATAACTCACGTTGATTCTTCCTCTAAAGCCAGGAATGGTATTTTACATACTTGGCATGGAGATGTTTTGACCCCAATGTTTATGCCAGTAGGCACCAACGCTACAGTAAAATGCATGACTCCAGTGCAAGTAAGCGAATGTAATTCTGGAGTAATTCTAGCTAATACATATCACCTTCACCTTAGACCAGGGGAAGAAATAGTAAAAAAAGCCGGTGGACTCCATAATTTTATGGATTACCATGGACCAATCTTAACTGATTCTGGCGGATTCCAAGTATTTTCTTTAGCTCAAAGAAGGAAAATAAGCGAAGAAGGGGTTATGTTTAGAAACGAAATCGATGGAGGAAAAGAATTCTTTTCACCTGAAGTTGCGATTGCTATAGAAGAGGCCCTTGGGGCTGATATTATCATGTCTTTCGATGAATGCATCCCTTATCCAGCAACTTATGATTATGTAAAAAAGTCTACCGATAGGACGATACGCTGGGCCAAAAGAGGATTAGCAGCCCATAAAAGAGAAGACCAAGCCTTATTTGGAATTGTCCAAGGTGGGGCTTATACAGATTTAAGGGAATACTGCGCTAAAGAACTTGCTGCTTTAGATTTCCCAGGCTATTCAATTGGAGGAACTTCTATTGGAGAACCAAAGGAAGTTTGCTTCCAAATGATTAAAGATGCGGTTAGGTATCTTCCTTTTGATAAACCACGTTACCTAATGGGAGTAGGATCGATCGATTACATCCTTGAAGGAATTGAAAACGGGATTGATATGTTTGACTGCGTCCTTCCTACTAGATTAGCTAGGCACGGGGCTTTATTAACAACGCATGGAAGGATTAATATCCAACGTGCTCAATATAAAGAAGATTTCACTCCTCTTGATGATGAATGCGATTGCTATACATGCACTCATTTTACTAAAGCCTATTTACATCATTTATATAAAGTAAATGAAGAATTGGGAAAGACATTGAATTCAATTCATAATATACGTTTCCTAATTAGAGTTGTCGAAGGTGCTAGAAAAGCCATCGCAGAAGATAGATTTAAGGAATATAAAGAGCACGTGTATGCAAAATTCGGCTCCAAGAAGGGTTTCTAATGGATATAAATTTATTTGATTTTGATTTGCCTGAATCTTTAATCGCCCAGTCTCCATCTTCTAAAAGAGATGAATGCAGGTTATTAGTAGTGGATAGGGAACATAAGACTTATGAAGATAAGCTTTTCAAGGACATTGTTTCCTATTTAAAGCCAGGTGATGTCTTAGTTAGAAACAATACAAAAGTCATACCTGCTAGATTAATTGGAATAAAAGAAGAAACAAAAGGACATTGCGAAGTTCTTCTTTTAAAACAGCTCGAAGAAAAAGATACTTGGGAATGCTTAGTTGGCAATGCTCATTCTGTAAAAGAAGGGACCCATGTATCATTTGGAGATGGTTCGCTTAGGTGCGAATGCGTTAAAGTGCTGCCTGAAGGAATACGTCATATGAGGTTTATTTATGATGGTATTTTCCTTGAGGTTTTAGAGCGTCTAGGCAAGATGCCTCTCCCTCCATATATCAAAAAGCAAATTTCTAATAATGATGATTACCAGACCGTATATGCTAAAGTGCCCGGATCAGCAGCTGCCCCAACAGCAGGATTCCATTTCACCAAAGAATTGTTCGATAAGATTATTTCTATGGGCTGCGAAGTAGTGGATATTACTTTAAACATTGGTCTAGGGACTTTTAGGCCAGTAAAAGTAAACGATACAAAAGATCATATCATGCATTCTGAATCCTTCCGTATGGATGAAAAATCTGCTTCTATTTTAAACAAGGCAAAAGCGGAAGGAAGAAGAATAATTGCCATCGGCACGACTTCGGTTAGGACTCTTGAATCCATTTACGGGAAATATGGCAAATTTGTAGCTACTTCTGAAGATACTTCAATATTTATTAATCCTGGATATGAATATAAAGCTGTCGATGCCTTGATAACTAATTTCCATTTACCTAAATCAACATTGGTAATGCTAGTATCCGCCTTTATGGGTAGAAATTTCACATTATCTTGTTATAAACATGCAGTCGAGGAGAAATATCGCTTCTTCTCATTTGGGGATGCCATGTTTATATATGGAAAATATGATTATTCAAAGAATCTAGAGGATTAAAGTGGATAAGATTAATTATTATCTAGTTAGCCTAGAGGAATTAAAGGAAATAAAAGGAAGACCAAGCATGCTCCTCCATGCTTGCTGTGGTCCTTGCTCTACTTTTCCTCTTACTTTCCTTTGCCCTCATTTTGATGTAACAATCTATTACAACAATTCAAATATCTTCCCTGAGCAAGAATATAGCCGTCGTCTAGAAGAATTAAAGAAGTTCCTTGTATATTTCAAAAGAGATTACGGATATGACGTTAAACTCATTATTCCTAAATACGATAATAAGGAATATAACGGGTTCCTTTCTCAATATGAAGGACAAAAAGAAGGCGGGGAGAGATGCTTTGCCTGTTATGAAAAAAGAATGGCAGAGGCTTATCAATTTGCAGAAGATAATGGATATCAATATTTTTCTACAGTCATGACCGTCTCTAGGCAAAAGAATTCCCAAAAACTTAATGAAATAGGCAAGAAATTAGAAAAAATGCATCCGAATACGAAATATTTCTACAGTGATTTTAAGAAGAACAAAGGGCAAGACAAGGTTAGCGAGATGAGGAAATTCTATAACCTTTATGCCCAGCAATATTGTGGCTGCTACCTTTCTTATAGGGAATATCTAGTTAGAGAAGAAAATAAGAAGAACAAAGAACTCCTAGAAAACCAAAATAAACAAGAAAAAATATAAAAGTTTATGCACCGTGCACAATAAAATGATGTTTTTCTAAGTTGTTTCGATACCATCGGACTTTTAATTTGACCTATTACCTAAAATTAGTCAAAAGTAGGCATCAATTCGAAAATATTTGTAAATTTGTTGTTGACTACGCGCACGTGAGTAGGTATATTTTTTCACGCTGGCGCTTGCGTTGAAATGCGAGGTTGCTGACACACCTACAGGCGTTGTCATGATAAGGTGGTCAGGGAATTCGCGTTGAGCAAACGTTAAGAAGCCTGAAAAAAGTCATAGGAGGAACATTCATGGCAAAAGAAAAAGCGATCCGCGTACGCTTAATGGCTTATGATCACAAGATTCTAGACTTAGCCGTCGAAAAAATCTTACAAGTAGCCAAGACTACCGGAGCTGGTGTAAAGGGACCAATCCCTCTACCAACAGAAAAGCAGGTCTATACCGTTCTCCGTGCAACATTTAAATATAAAGACGCACGTGAACAATTCGAGATCCGCACACACAAGAGGTTGATTTATATTACCAACCCACAAAAAGAAACCGTCGAACAACTTAGAAGATTAGATTTACCTTCTGGTGTTGAAATCGACATCAAGTTATAAGGAGGACCTAATTCATGAAATCCATCATCGGAAGAAAAATGGGCATGACCGAGGTCTTTGCCCCAGACGGAACAATGTATCCAGTAACCGTCATTGAGGTGCTCCCAAACGTTATCATCGGCAAGAAGACAAAAGAAAAAGATGGCTACGAAGCTATCCAAGTTGGTTATGAAGACAAGGCCGAACGCCACTTAACCAAAGCCGAAAAGGGCATCTACAAGAAAGCTGGAGTCGCCACTAAAGAAGCAATGTATGAATTAAAGGGCGACGAAGTTTATGGCAAAAATGTTGGCGAAACTCTTACCTGCGATTTATTCAAGACTGGTGAAGTAGTTGACATCGTCGGCCATAACAAAGGTCATGGTTATAGCGGTACCATCAAGAAGTACCATCACCATATCGGACCTAAAGGACATGGTTCCGGTTACCATAGGCAAATCGGTTCCTTAGCTAACAATGGTCGTGACAACAACCGTGTTATCCCAGGAAAGAAAATGTCCGGACATTGGGGACCAGAACAAGTTACCATCCTCAACGTCACAATCATCGAGAGCAATCCTGAAAAGGGCTACATCTTAGTCAAGGGCGGTGTCCCAGGACCAAAGAAAGCCATTGTCATGCTTCGCTCCCCAGTCAAGAAGCAATTCCGTACCCCAGTAGTCAAGGAAATCCTTGATGTTGCTGCTAAGGAAGAAGCTAGCAAGAAAGGAGAATAACCATGGCTGAAAAAACTGTTTCATTAAAGGTTATTAACCTTAAAGGCGAAGAAGCCGGAACAATCAAAGTATCCGCTTCTGTATTCGGTGTTAAGGATGCCAATCCACAAGTCGTCAAAGACGCTGTCACCGTTTATCAATCAAACCTTCGTCAAGCTACTGCTAAAACCAAGAAGCGTCACGAAGTCCATGGAACCAACAAGAAGCCATGGAGACAAAAGGGAACTGGCCGTGCCCGTGCTGGTGACTGCAAGTCGCCAATCTGGGTTGGCGGTGGAACTGTATTTGGACCAGATGGCAACCAAAATTACAAGTTATCCCAAAACAAGAAGGCCCATAACCTTGCCTTACGCGCTGTCTTATCAGAAAAGGCAAATAATGGCCTAGTAGTTGTTGACTCACTCGAACTTGAAAAGGCTTCCAGCAAGGAATTCGCCCTTGCCTTGAAGTCAATGAAAGTCGAAGGAAAGACCTTAGTAGTAGTCGATGGTGAAAACGACAAGTTGATCCTCTCTGCTAGAAACATTGCTAATGTCGGTCTTACCGAAGTTGACAATATCGCCGTTTACGATGTCTTAAACTTCAAAAACATTGTTGTTTCTAAGGACGGAATAAAGAAAATCGAGGAGGCTTTGAAGTAATATGGCTGAAGAAGTTAAAGAAGTTGTGGCTACCGAAGTTGCCCCTAAGAAGGAAACCAAGAAAGCCAAGAAGACTAAGGAAGCCAAAGTTGAAGAAAAGAAAGTAATCTTCCCAAAGGCTACTGCTCATGACTTCAAGGTTATCGAGGCTCCTCACATCACTGAAAAGAGCATGGCTCTTATGCAAAATGCTAACAAGGTTACAGTCAAAGTTGCCTCTAACGCCAACAAGATTGAAATCAAGGAAGCATTCGAGCATATATTCCAAGTCAAGGTTGTTGATGTCAAAGTCTCTAATCAAAGAGCTAAGCAAACAACTAGAGGCGGACGCTACAAGGGAACAATTGCCGGATTTAAGAAAGCTGTTGTCACCATTGAAGAAGGTCAAGCCATCGACTTGTTCAAAGAGTAAGGAAACCACCCTTCTATATATAAATAAGGATATATAGATAAAGAGTCCAATATAGGAGAAAAAAATGGCTATTAGAACCTACCGTCCATATACGAAGAGTAGACGTTCCATGACAAACTCTACCTTCGAGGACATCACAAAATCGACTCCTGAAAAATCGCTACTCGCCCCTAAGAAACATACGGGCGGACGTAACAATCAGGGTCACATCACCTGCCGCCACATTGGTGGAGGAAACAAAAACCGTTATCGTATCATTGACTTCCGTCGTGTTAAGGATGATATCCCAGCAACCGTCAAAGCCATCGAATACGATCCAAATAGAAACGCTAACATTGCCTTAATCTGCTACGCTGATGGGGCCAAAGCCTACATCATCGAACCACAAGGCTTAAAAGTTGGTGACAAGATTGTTTCTGGAAAAGCAACCGATATCAAAGTCGGAAACTGCTGCGAACTTCAAAACATTCCTGAAGGTACCTTCGTTCATAACCTAGAACTCCAACCAGGCAAAGGTGCTCAAATGTGCCGTGCCGCTGGAACTAGCGCCCAGGTACTTGGTATTGATGGAAATTATGTCATTGTCCGTCTTGCCTCTACAGAAATGAGAAAGTTATTAAAGAATTGCCGTGCTACCATTGGTATCGTCGGTAACGAAGACTATAACTTAATTAACTTAGGTAAAGCTGGTAAGACCCGCTGGAAGGGCATCCGCCCAACAGTCCGTGGTTCTGCCATGAACCCAAATGATCACCCTCACGGTGGTGGTGAAGGTAAGTGCCCTGTCGGACGCGATGCCCCACGTACCCCATGGGGTAAGCGTAGCCAAGGTGTCAAGACCCGCCACGTTAAGAAGAATTCCACTCGTCTAATAATAAGACGTAAGTCGGATAAGAAGTAAGGAAGGAGATAGAACATGTCACGTTCACTTAAAAAAGGACCATTCGTGGATGAATACCTTCTCAAGAAGGTTGAAGCCCTCCAAAAGTCCGGAAAGAAAGAGATCATCAAAACCTGGTCTCGCCGCTCGACGATCTATCCCGCCTTCGTCGAACAAACATTCGCTGTCTACAATGGACATGAACATATCACTGTTTATGTTACTGAAGACATGGTTGGGCACAAACTTGGCGAATTCGCCCCAACCAGAACCTTCCCTGGCCACCATGGTAATAACGTCGGTGACCAAGCTGCTAAGAAATAAGGAGCGTAATAATGGCTGAAGAAACTAAGAAGACAGTTAAGAAAACTGCCGCTAAGAAAACTACAACCAAAAAGGCTGCCCCAAAGAAAGAAGCAGTCAAAAAGGTTGAAAAAGAAGAAGTTAAAGAAGAAGTCGTCAAAGAAGTAAAAGACGTCAAGACCGCTAAGAAAGAGGCTAAAGCCGAAGCCAAAGCTGCCAAGAAGGCCGCTAAGGAAGAAGCCAAGGCTGCTAAAGTTACCAAGGTTGAGGAAAAAGCCCCAGTTACCGAAGCAAGATGCTTCGCTAGGGATGTCCGCATCACCCCACGTAAAGTTAGATTCGTAGCTGATGCTGTTAGAGGAAAAGATGTATCTGTTGCCCTTGGAATCTTATCCAAGACCAACAAGGTCGCCGCTACTCCAGTAGCCAAGGCCATCAAATCTGCTGCCGCTAATGCTGTCAATAACTTCGGGATGGATAAATCTTCTCTCTATGTCGCTGAGATTCAAGTCTCCGACGGATTAAAGATCAAACGCTTCATCCCAAGGGCGAAAGGCTCTGCCTCGCCAATCATCAAACGCAACGCTAACCTATTAGTCGTTGTCAAGGAAAGAAATTAAGGAGGACCGAAAGAAAATGGGACAAAAAGTCAATGCAGTCGGAATGCGTGTTGGCATCAATCGCGACTGGAATTCTAAATGGTTCGCCTCTAAGAAAGAATATGGAGACTTCCTAGTTGAAGATATCGCCATTCGTAAATATCTCGACAAAGAATTAAAGAACTCCATGCTATCTCACATTACTATCGAACGTGTAAAAACCGATAAGAATGGTCATAACGTCAAAGTATCCGTCTACGTCGCCCGTCCAGGTGATGTCATCGGACAAGATGGAACCAATGTTACCCGTCTTACCAAGCAACTTGGCAGGATCGTAAAATCTGGTGCCGTCAAGCTTGATGTTGTCGAAGTTAAGAATCCTGACTTGGATGCAACTCTAGTTGCCAAATGGATTGCTAGCGAACTCGAAAACCGTGCCGCCTTCCGTTCTACAATGAAAAAAGCCATCCAAAGGATGAAGAAAGCTGGCGCAAAAGGAAGCAAAACCTTATGCTCTGGACGTCTTGGCGGTGCAGAAATCGCAAGACGTGAAGGATATAAAGACGGAGTCATCCCTCTTCATACCCTACGTGCTGATATCGACTTCGCCCACGTTCCAGCTTCTACCACCTATGGAAACATCGGTGTCAAAGTCTGGATCTGCCGTTCCTTAAACAAGGTAGGAACTGAAGAAGTCAACGAACCAGCTCCACAACAAAATGCCCGTCCAAATTTCCCAAGAAACAATGGACGCCGCCCAATAGCAAAAGGAGGCAATAAAGATGCTACAACCAAAGCGCGTTAAATATCGCCGTCCTCATGGCCTCAAATATGAAGGAAAAGCCAAAGCCGGCACCAGTGTCGACTTCGGTGAATACGGATTAGTAGCCACTGAAGGAAATTACGTTACCGATCACCAAATCGAATCTGCTCGTATCGTCTTGGCCCGTTATACTGACCGTGCTGGGAAAGTCTGGATCAGAATCTTCCCGCACTTAGCAAAGACCAAGAAGCCAGCCGAAGTTCGTATGGGTAGCGGTAAAGGAAGCCCAGAAGGATGGGTAGCCGTCGTCAAGAAGGGAACTGTTCTCTTCGAAATTGGTGGCATCGATCCAGTCAAAGCCCAAAAGGCCCTTCATCTTGCCGGATATAAACTCCCAGTCAAGACCAAGGTCATCAAGAGGGAAAGGGCTCTCTCCCAAGCTGAATTACTCAAGATGGAAGAAGTCCATGAATCTTCTCTAGAAGCTATTGAAAAAGAAGATCAAATCAAGGTTGAAACCGTTTCTGATACCGGAAACGAAACCCCAACCCCAGAAGTTGAAAATAAGGAGGCCAAGTAATGGAAGTTAAAGAATTCCGCGAACTAACCTCGGAAGAACTCGCTAAGAAAATCTACGAGTTAAAGGAAGAATTGTTCGAATTACGCCGCAAAAAGGCCGTTGGACAATTAGAACATGGCGAAATGGTCCGCAATGTTAGAAAAGACCTCGCCAAAGCCGAAACTGTCAAGCGTCAAAGAGAACTTGACATTGCTAAATAAGGAAAGGAGATATAACTAATGGAAAGAAATCATCGTGCCTTAGTACAAGGCGTTGTCACTTCCACCAAAATGGATAAGACTATCGTTGTTACTGTCTCTACCGAACGCAATGCCCATCTTTACACCAAAAGAGTAGGCTATTCCAAAAAATATTACGTTCATGATGAGAACAATCAAGCCATTGTCGGTGATACAGTCACCATCATGGCCTGCCGTCCTTTATCTAAAACAAAAAGATATCGCTTAGTCTCTGTCGTCTCTCACGCCGCTTTAGCCGAAAAGGCTAGCGAAGTCGAAGCCGACTTAGAAGCTAATGAAGGTATTTCCGCTAAGGAGGGAGAATAATGATTCATAATGAAACCAGCCTAGTAGTCGCCGATAACTCCGGTGCCCGCTCGGTCAAAGTCTTCCGCCTTTACGGAGGAAGCCATCGCAAAGTATCTTCTATCGGAGATGTCGTCTTATGCTCCGTTAAGGATGCTATTCCAAATGGCAAAGTCAAGAAAAGCGATGTCGTCAAGGGAGTTATTGTCAGGGTTAAGCACCCAGTCCTCCGCAAGGATGGATCCACAATTGCCTTCGATGACAATGCTATCGTATTAATCGACAATGATGGCAACCCAATTGGCACTCGTGTCTTTGGCCCAGTTGCCCGTGAACTTCGTGATAAGGGATACATGAAGATTATATCCCTTGCCGTCGAGGTGTTATAAGGAGAGAGATATGAATATCAAAAAAGGTGATAAAGTTATCGTCATCTCCGGCGCCGACAAAGGCAAGGAAGGTATCGTCCAACGCGTTTACCCTAAGCTAAACAAAGTCGTCGTTGAAGGTGTCAACGTACATAAGAAACATAAGAAACCAACCCAATCTGTTCCAGAAGGTTCGGTCATTGATATGTATGTACCATTCGATGCTAGCAATGTTGCTCTCATCGATCCGAAGACCAAAAAGCCAACCCGTGTCCACATGGGTATGGTAAAAGGCAAGAAGGTTCGCCTAGCCAAGTCTGGTGAATCTCTAGATAAATAAAGGAGGAAGCTAGAATGGCAACTGAAACAAAAAAGGCCGCTAAGGCTGCCCCTAAGAAAGCAAAGAAAGTTGAAGCAGCGGAAGTAGTTGCAAACGAAACCAAAGCCGAAAACCGTCTTTACAAAATATATAAGGAGACCATTGTCCCTGAATTAGTTAAGGAATTTAACTATTCAACCGTAATGCAAGCTCCAAAGATTGAAAAAGTCGTCATCAACATCGGTGTTGGAGATGCTACCGCAAATTCCAAGGCCCTAGATGATGCTACCAATGACTTATCTATCATCACTGGTCAACATCCAGTTGTTACCAAGGCTAAGAAGTCCATCGCTACCTTCAAGGTTAGAGAAGGACAAGCCATCGGAACAAAAGTTACCCTCCGTGGTGCTAGGATGTATGAATTCCTTGATAAATTAGTCTCAATCGCCCTTCCACGTGTTCGTGACTTCCGTGGCGTTAGCAAAAACGCATTCGATGGTCATGGTAATTACACCCTCGGTATCAAAGAACAATTGATCTTCCCAGAAATTGACTATGATAAAGTAGCCAAGGTCCGTGGCATGGATATTGTTATCGTAACTACCGCAAATTCCGATAAAGAGGCTTATGCTCTTCTTGAAAAGATTGGCATGCCCTTTAGGAAATAAGGAGAAAGTTCATGGCTAAGAAAAGTTTAATTGCTAAAGAACAAAGAACACAAAAATTCGGTGTTCGCGAATATACCCGCTGCAAAAGATGCGGACGTCCTCACGGGGTCATCCGCCGCTTCGGATTATGCCGTATCTGCCTAAGAGAATTAGCCTACAAAGGTGAAATCCCAGGCATGAAAAAGGCTTCATGGTAATGAAAGGAGACTAATAAAATGAATGCAGATCCAATAGCAGATATGCTCACTCGTATCCGTAACGCTAACAAATTACGTTACGAAGAAGTCTCCATGCCAACTTCTAAAATGAAGGAAGGCATTGCCGAGATTTTAAAGAACCAAGGCTTTATTACTTCATATCGCCTTGAAGAAAACGAAGGCAAGAAGACTCTTGTCATCGTCTTGAAATATAGCTCCAGTGGCGAAAGAGTCATCACTGGCTTAAAGCGTATATCAAAACCAGGTCTTCGTATCTATAGCGAAGCCGACAAAATCCCAAGTGTTCTCAAAGGACTTGGAATCGCTATCGTTTCTACCCCAAATGGTCTATTAACTGACCATCAAGCTAGAAAGCAACACGTTGGCGGAGAAATCCTTTGCTACGTTTGGTAATATAGGAGGAAGAAATAATGTCAAGAATCGGATTTAAACCCGTCGTTCTTCCTGAAGGAGTTACTGCCGAAATCAAAGCCGGCCTTGTAACTGTTAAAGGACCCAAAGGCGAATTAAGCGTTGTTATTCCAAATAACGTCAGCGTCGAGGAAAAAGGAAACGAACTTCTCTGCCATAGAGCAGGCGAAGATCAAATCGACCTAGAATTACATGGAACCACCAGAGCCAACTTACATAATGCTGTCACTGGTGTCCATGAAGGATTCAAAAGAGAATTAGAGATCTCTGGTATCGGTTATCGTTGCGCTATGCGCGGAACTGACCTAGTTCTCAATGTAGGTTTCTCTCACGAAGTAGTCATCCATCCAATCGATGGAGTTAAGATCTCTACTACCGATGAAACCCACATCGTTGTTGAAGGTATCGATAAGCAAAAGGTTGGACAAACCGCTGCATTAATCCACGATACCAAGCGTCCTGAACCATATGGTGGTAAGGGAATTAAGTACAAAGGCGAAGTTATCATCCGTAAGGAAGGTAAGAGAGCCGGTGCTACTGGTAAGAAATAAGGAGCGATAAAATGATTGAGAAAAAATCAAGAAACGCGATTCGCGAACGTCGCCATCTCCGCGTAAGAGAAAAAGTTAGCGGAACTGCTGCTAGACCACGTCTTTGCGTCTTTCGTTCCAATAAGCATATCGAAGCCCAAATCATCGATGATGTCAAAGGCGTTACATTAGTTTCCTCTTCTTCCGTTTCTTTAAAATTAAGCAACGGTGGAAATTGCGAAGCTGCTGCGACTGTTGGTGCTGACCTTGCAAAAAAGGCCGTTGCCAAAGGAATTGAAGAAGTTGTCTTCGATCGTGCAGGTTATATATATCATGGGCGCGTTGCCGCTTTAGCCGATGCCGCTAGAGAAAACGGGCTCAAGTTCTAAGGAGAATGACCATGGAAGAAGAAAATAAGATTGTTGCGGAAGAAGTTGCTTCCGAACCAACCGTTTCTGAAGAAGAAACAAATGAAACCCGTGGCAACGAACCTCACGGTTCCGTTTCTGCCTCTAGACCTGGCGATAGGAAATATGGAAACCACAAAGGCCGTCCTTCCGAAAGGAGAGGTGGTCGTGGTGGATTCAGAAAGAATACTGATGACCTTCAAGAAAGAGTAGTCGCCATCAACCGTATTTCCAAGACTGTCCAAGGTGGAAAACATATGCGTTTCTCCGCATTGGTCGTTGTTGGTGATGGAAATGGTAAGTATGGATTTGCCCTTTCTAAGTCTGGTGAAGTACCAGATGCCATAAAGAAGGCTCTTGCCAAGGCAAGAAAGAACATGATCTCCATCGAAATCGTTAAGAATGGCACTATTGCCCACGATGTCGTTGGTGTCTATGGCTCAACCAAAGTCGTTATGAAGCCAGCCCGTCCAGGTACTGGTATCGTTGCTGGTGGACCAGTTAGAGCTGTCGCCGAACTCGCTGGACTTAAGAACTTAGTTTCCAAAGTCTATGGTTCCCGCGCTCCAATCAATGTTGTCCGTGCCGTCAATGCTGGATTAGCTTCCTTAAAGTCCTATGATGAAGTCATGGTACTCCGTGGACTAAAAAGCGAAGATGAAATAAAGGCAAAGAAGGCTAGCAAGGTTGCTTCTAAAAAAGAAGAAGCCGTGAAAGGAGATAAATAATGTCATCCCTACACACACTATCTAATGTCGAAGGAGCTAGAATCGACTCATTCCGTAAAGGAAGGGGAAGAGGCTCTGGAAATGGTAAAACTGCCGGAAAAGGCATGAAGGGACAAGGCGCCCACGCCCATACCAAGAAAAATGGTTATGAAGGTGGACAAACCCCAATTGCCAGACGTTTACCAAAATTCGGTTTCCGTAAGTCTCACAAGAATCGTCGCATCGTATTTGCTACCGTCAATTTGGAGAAGTTAAATGCCTTCAATGATGGGGATGTAGTAAATGCCGCCACTTTACTTGAAAAGAATATCGTGAAAAAAGAGCTCGATGGCGTTAAAATTCTCGGCAGGGGGAAACTAACCAAGAAATTGGTAGTCGAAGCCAAGGCTTTCTCTGCTTCTGCTAAGAAGGCCATTGAGGATAACGGCGGTCAAGCCAAGGTAATTGAATAATGAAAAAGTTCGTCTCGATTTTTAAAAACAAAGAAATTGTTGGTCGTATTTTCTTCACGATCATGGTTCTATTCGTCGTCAGAATCGGGGCGGCTATTACAGTCCCGGGCGTATCGACTAGCGAAGAACTCTCAAATGCACTAAATTCAGGGAATGCCATCGCCATGATGAACATCCTTGGAGGTGGTGCATTATCGAACTTCTCCGTTTTTGCCCTTGGTGTTTCACCTTATATCACCGCCCAGATTATCATCCAATTGTTGTCTAAAGACGTACTTCCTGCCTTGACTGAGTTATCTAAGCAAGGTCAATACGGAAGAAAGAAAATAGAAATGGCTACTCGTTACCTAACATTGCTATTAGGTGCCGTTCAAGCCTATGGCATCATCAAGACGATGCAAAACAATTCCTATATATCTTTGACTCTAGAAGACAACTTCTGGACATATGCCTATATAATAACCGTCTTGCTCGCCGGGTCCATGTTAACAATGTGGCTTGGTGACCAAATCACGGAAAAGGGGTTGGGAAACGGTATCTCCATCATAATATTTGCTGGATGTGTACGTTCATTGCCAATCCAAATCTCTACTGCTTGGACCAAATGGGTTGCTTCCAATATGGATCATGGCTCACAAGCCTTGATTACCGGAGCCTTCCAATTTGCCCTATATATCCTAGCCTTCATTCTTATTGTTGCTGGAGTTGTCTTCTTCGAGACAGCTAAACGTAAGATTCCGGTCCAACATGCCGGAAAAGGTGGACAAACAGCCTCCATGGCCCGTGCTTCCTTCCTTCCAATCAAGGTTAATAGTGCTGGTGTCATCCCTGTCATATTCGCCTCTTCCATTATGATGGCCCCATCAGTCATTGCCTCATTCATCTCTAGCGATGCCGCCAATGCTTCCTGGCTTAAGATCTTCTCTTATTCTGAGATGTATCAAATGCCTGGAATTGATGGCTCGACCTGGGGAATGCCTTGGGGCTTACTAATCTATATTGCTCTAATCATCGCCTTTACATTCTTCTATTCGGAAATGCAGATCGATCCAGAGCAAATGGCTGATAACTTCCAGAAAAATGGTTCCTATATCCCAGGCATCCGCCCAGGAAAAGAAACCGAAAGATATGTTGGTAAGGTCTTAAATAGAGTCACTTGCATCGGCGCTTTGGCTCTAGCAGTCATATCAGCCCTCCCAATGGTTCTAGTCTTATCTGGACTATTCGGGGATGATACTAGTCTTGCCATCGGCGGAACTAGCTTAATCATCGTAGTTGGTGTCTGTATCGAACTTAATGCCCAGATTGATGGGTTACTCGCCGGTAAGTCATTCGAAGAAGTATCAGGAGGTATGTAATTATGCTTAATATCATTCTTATGGGACCCCCAGGGGCAGGAAAAGGAACCCAAGCCAAAAAGCTTGTGGACGAATTCCACCTTCCCCATATTTCTACCGGAGATATGTTCCGTGAAGCCATTGCCAATGGGACTCCTGTTGGCTTGAAGGCTAAGGAAATCATCGCTAGGGGCGACTTAGTTCCTGACGATGTCACCTGTGCCCTTGTTAAGGAAAGGCTTTCTAGGGAAGATTGCGCTAATGGATATCTATTAGATGGATTTCCACGCAACATCCCTCAAGCCTTAGCTCTTGAAGCTCTTGGCAAGGAAATTAACAGGGAAGTTAATGTTGTTATCGATCTTTTGGTTCCTGACCAAGAGTTGATAAAAAGGATTTCGGGTCGTAGGGTCTGCAAAAATTGCGGAGCTTCCTACCACATCGAAACCATGAAGCCTGCTACTGAAGGAATTTGCGATCGTTGCGGCCATGAATTATCTCAAAGGCCAGACGATAATGCAGAAGCTTTAGCGGTAAGGCTAGATAATTACTATAAGTCCACCCAACCCCTTGTAGACTTCTATAAGGAGAGAAATCTCTATAAAGGTTTCAATGGAGTTGGCGATTCCTCTTCATTATTTGAAAGCATCTCTTCTTTCCTGAAGGAGAAGATGTGATTATCATCAAATCCCCGCGAGAAGTGGAGTTAATGAAAGAATCGGGCCGCATTGTGGCTTTGGTTCTTGAGAAGATGAAGGGCCTCATTAAGCCAGGGGTTTCTACCCAATACCTTAATGATGAAGCAGAAAAGATCATTCGTGGTGAGGGGGCCGTTCCAAGTGAACTTGGCTATTACGGCTACCCTGCCTCGATATGTGCTTCTGTTAATGAAGTAATACTCCATGGTATCCCATCTTCAAAAAAGATACTCCATGACGGCGATATAATTACTATCGACCTCTGCGCGACTAAAAATGGCTATGTCGGCGATGCCTGTAGGACCTATCCAGTAGGGATATGTTCTGAAAGGGCGTTAAAGATGATAGATGTTGCTAAGGAAGCATTCGAAAATGCTGTTGCCTTGGTAAAACCTGGTACTTATCTAGGAGATGTCTGTCACCAAATAGAACTTACAGCCCATAAACATGGTTGCTCGGTCATTAGGGATTATACCGGACACGGAATTGGAACTTCCATGCACGAAGACCCATATATCCCTTGCTACGGCAAGCCTGGCAGCGGGCCTATACTTCGTGAAGGAATGACAATTTGCATCGAACCAATGATTCTAGAGCATCGTAACGATGTCAGGGTCATGAAGGATGGATGGACTGTCGTCAGCAAAGACGGCGGGCTTACATCCCATTACGAAAATACCTTGGTAGTAACTTCTACCGGGTATGAGATACTTACAAAGATTTAACAGGAGGACTCAACTTGAGTAAAGAGGACTGTATAGAAGTAGAAGCTACGGTATTAGAGTGTTTGCCTAATGCCAACTTCAAGGTGAAACTTGCTAACGGAGCAGTGGTCCAAGCCTGCGTTTCGGGTAAAATCCGTATGAACTACATACGTATTCTTCCCGGTGATAGAGTCACTGTCCAATTCTCACCTTACGATTTAACACGTGGGCGTATAACGTTCCGCTATAGGAACTGAATTTAGAAGGAGTTAACTATGAAAGTTAGACCGTCAGTCAAGCCTATCTGTGACAAATGCAAAGTCATTAGGCGCCATGGTAAAGTCATGGTCATTTGCTCCAACCCAAAGCATAAACAACGCCAGGGTTGATTGTAGAAAGGAAAAATAAACAATATGGCACGTATTGTCGGGGTTGATATCCCTAATGAGAAGCGCATCGTTGTCTCCCTTACCTACATTTATGGTATTGGACCATCGACCGCCAATAAGATTTGTGAAGCCACCGGTATCTCTGTTGATATCAGAACTAAAGATTTAACCGATGACCAACTCACCGCACTTCGTAACGAAGTTGCCAAATACCACACCGAAGGTGATTTGCGTAGAGTAGTCGCCTTAAACATCAAGCGTTTAACCGAAATCGGATGCTATCGCGGTATCCGTCATAAAAGAGGTCTTCCAGTCCGTGGACAACGTACAAGGACTAATGCCCGTACTAGAAAGGGTAAGAGAAAGACCATTGCCAATAAGAAACAGGCAACTAAGTAAAGGAGGTAAATGAACAATGGCTAGCGTAAATAAAGCCTCCAAAGGCAAATCAAAAAGCACAACCGCTCGTAAAAAGAAAATCAAACGTTCATTTACGAAAGGTGTAGCTCATATCCACAGCACTTTCAATAACACCATCGTTACCATCACCGATACCCAAGGCAATGTCATTGCCTGGAGTTCTGCCGGTGCCCTTGGTTATAAAGGTGCCAAGAAAGCAACCCCATTTGCAGCTCAATTAGCTGCCCAAGCTGCCGCTAAAACCGCTTTTGACCAAGGTTTGCGTCAAGTCGATGTCGAAGTAAAAGGACCTGGTGCCGGTAGAGAATCTGCCGTCAGAGCCTTAGCTTCTGTTGGACTTCAAGTATTATCTATCGAAGATACTACCCCAATCCCACATAACGGCTGCCGCCCACCAAAGCGTCCTCGCGGTTAGTATTAAATTAATCGCTACAAGCACTAACCATAGGAGGAAACAGTAAATGGCAACTGCAAATAAACTTGATCCAAAAGTCGAAGAAATCAAGCTTCCTTCACCTTTTGAACCTGTCACCATCAAGATCGAAGTAAACGATGAAAGCGAACACTATGCCAAAATCGTAGCCTCTCCGCTAGAAAGAGGGTTCGGCATTACCATTGGGAATGCTCTCCGCCGCGTATTATTAAGCGCTTTACCTGGAGCCTCTGTCGTTGCTGTCCAAATCGAAGGCGTCCGTCATGAATTCACCGCCATTCCTGGTGTTGAAGAAGACGTAACCGCCATCATTCTAAACCTCAAGGATCTAGTCCTAAAGATCGATGACAACTCTTCTGAATTGAAGCGTATCGAAGTCGATGTCAAGGGACCATGCACCTTGAAAGCTGGCGACTTAGCTGAAAACCTACCTGCCTTAGTAAGCATTGTTAATCCTGAATTAGAGATTGCCCATCTTAACGAAAAGGGCCATCTCAAGATGACTATCTTTGCTGCTAATGGACGCGGCTATGTCACTGCCGAAACAAATAAGATCGAGAGAAAAATCAATACCGTTGGATTAATCACCACCGATTCGAATTATTCTCCAGTCGTCAAGGTAGCTTATAATGTTGAACCAACCCGTGTCCTTCACGATTCTAAGTTCGACAAACTCACTCTTGAAGTTACAACCAATGGCTCGATCAAGCCACACGAAGCCGTCGCAATGGCTTCTCAATTCTTGATTGCCCATTTCCAACAATTCGTATCTTTGAAAGAAGATGTAAAGAAATTCTCTCTTGTAAAAGAAGAGGTCAAGAGCGAAGAAAACAAATATCAAAATATGCTCATCGAAGAACTCGATTTGAGTGTAAGAAGCAACAATTGCTTGAAGAGAGCTGGCATCACAACCGTCATGGAACTCACCCAAAAGAGCGAAGACGAAATGATGAAGGTCCGCAATCTTGGCAAGAAGTCGCTAAAGGAAGTAAAAGAAAAGCTCCTCGCTATTGGGCTTCACTTCCGCGATTATGTAGGAGAATAATATGGCTGCACAAGGAAGAAAGAACGTTCACGGCAAAGCTGGTGTCCGCTTCAAGGCTGGTTATACTGCCTCGAAGAATAAATCAATGCTTCGCAATGTCGTAACTGATTTAATTCTAAATGAAGAAGTCAAGGTCACTTCTGGTGTTACTAAGGAATTAAAGTCCTTAGCCGACCATCTTGTCACTTTGGCAAAAAGAAACGACTTACATGCTAGAAGATTAGCTGCCCAAGTCGTTAGACCAACAGTTACCTCTAAAGATGGCAAGACCGCTTTAGACAAACTATTTGGTGAAATCGGCCCAAGAATGGCTTCTAGGAATGGTGGTTACACCAAAGCCTATAAGCTAGGTGCTAGAAAAGGCGACTCCGCTGAAGTCACCCTAGTCCGCTGGTCTGATAAGTAATAATTCTATTTGAATTTAAAGGCATCCGTTTGGGTGCCTTTTTTAATAGCTTATCAATTAAGTGACGTAATGTCGTATATAGATAATATCCCTAATAAGGATTCATCTTGTTTACCATTTTCATTTATAAATATTAATCCAAGACGTTTCTTATTCTTTATAGATGCGAATTCTTTCTCGGCAGTGGAAAGAGGAGTGGACCTAGATAAGAATAAGAATCTTTTTGTATCAACCTCAAAAGAGAAGAAATCGAGGTAATTTGACAATGGTTCTTGTTTATTTAGATTATCGATGGAAGTTAATTTTAATAATGATCTAGAAGAAATTATGCCTAAGACTCTCTTTTTCGAATCTAATAAAGGAAGATAAGTATATCCTTTATTGATAAAAGAAGCGATTGCAGTGGCTATAGAATCATTTAAGGAAAGGAATTCAATATTTTTATTACATCTAGAATAGACATTTTCTTTCATCCTGTTGATGATTGATTCAAAGTCTAGGCATACCTTGTTAGATACGGCGATCGGATAACTCCCCTTATATTGCTCATGGGTTAAATAATTCCTAATTTCCCTATAGGAATTAAGCTGTTCATAATATTTATTCTTGTAAAACGAATACACGTCCCCCTTATTTTCTCTAATTTCTTCTAATTGACGGTAGAGGTTTAGGAAGACTAAGTTAGTTTCATCGTTATAGATATTCATAGGAAAATTATATTCTATTTTGCTAAACGAGGTTATTAAAATTACCGATTAAGTTAAGTTAACAAACAAAATAGCCAAAAATGTTTACTAACCTTATTATATCGGTAAATTGATAGTTTAATTGAAAAAGGTAATCTATTTACCTACAATTACAAAGTCAACGGGCTATTTATAGCACTTGGAGGTAATTAACTATTAGAAATCAAGAAAAAAATTAATTTGCATAATGAAAACA
>DAVZIW010000011.1:0-24941 GCA_052273085.1 Candidatus Alloenteromonas sp. | reverse complement strand
GCCAGTTACAAACCCCCAGTTAAAGCAACCAATATTTTCTTTCTTAAAATATGGGAACAAATCAAAGACATCGTTATGCCAAATCCTATGCAGCCATTCTGTATTAAACATAGGCCTATCATAAGTATCCATTAAATATTTGCTGACTTTCATGCAGTCAATAAATCTTAAATAGCAATGATAAGAAATGACATCAGACATTTCTAATGCCTTTATCTCAATTTCTTTATACGGCTTTAAGCTAGCTTCATCATAACTCCAGCAACAAGCAGTCAAAGGTTGGCTTGGATTGATTTCCCTAGCAACTTCAAAAGCCTTTTCTAGATACGGGAATGACATCATGCCCCTTCTAGAATTGCCTGGTTCATTATACATATCCCATAGAAGGACTCTTTCGTCGTCTTTGTATTTGGCTATGATTTCTTTAATCATTTCATAGAATTTTTCTTCATATGGTTTTTCATCTATTAAGTTATATCCAGGAGCGTCCATGACTACATGGGGTGACTTTTTTCTACCCCCGTGATAGCCAAAATCAAAAGATTGAGGTCCATATACTGGCCAAGAATAATTCTGTTTTTGAACAACGCAGTCATTACCAAAGCAAATCATTACATAGATGGAATTCTTATGGGCGATTTCTAATATTTGTTCGATATGGGACATATATGAATCATGTTGATCAATATATATTTCTAGCTGCATTAGAATCCTAATCGCATTAAATCCCCAAGAATGCGCTAAAGCAAGTTCTCTTTCAATGGTCTCCTTTTGATTTTCCCAACCCCATTCCTGATAGAACTCGATTCTATGGTTTGCAGTTGAAGGAACATAATTAAATCCTCTTATCCAAGGATATTTGCTATACCACTTCTTTGCTTTTTCTTTGCTCCATTTTTCCATTTTTATTTCCTCTTGGTAAGATTTTCCTTATTTTGGCCTTCTTTATAAAGACTAAATAGAAGGAATATTTACTAAAATTATTTGGCTAAACTTTATTTTTTCCTTCTAAAAGTTTATATTGAAAAATGTGATACAGGTATTAGTAGAAGAAAGATATAGGGATAACATTAGGTTTAACGACGCTTTTGAAGGTTTTAAAAGCGCGGTTCTAGCTAGAAAAGAATCCTATGTAATTCTAAAAAACAAAAAAGATTTTGATCCCAAAGAAAGAGTTTTGGTCATATTTGGGATAAGTCTTAATTGGATTGAAGAGATATTCTCTTTTTGTAACGAAAGAAACATCCATCCATTGATATTTGGCTTAAGACCTAAATTCCATTTGACCCCTTTTTCATATTTATCAAAAGATTATGTAATGTCTTTCTATCTTTTGACAAATAAGATTATTTCTACTTCAAAAGAAAGAAAGAAAATCGCCTTTATTGGTTTTAACCCTTCTTCTCCTCATGATTTATTTAAGAGAGAAGGTTTCCTTTTAGCGTGTAAGGAATCTAATATCAGTTATGAATTCTTTGATAACGAAGGTGATTCTAGTCTTTTGATTAAGAACTTGGTTTCAAAAGAAGATGAATTTGATGACATGGTTTTCGTTAATGATGATTTGCTTCTTTTATATATCTCAAAATCCAAGAACTCCATAAATAAAAATATGGCAGGATTTGGGGGCAGCAAATTAAAAGAATTCATACACACCCCTTATATAACTGGGAATATCGATTACTTTGAAGCAGGTAGAGTTTTGGCCAATCTATTCTTCTTTTTATCCAAACAAAAGGAAATATATTCCGTATCAGTTAAGATGCCGCTTA
Organism: Candidatus Alloenteromonas sp.; assembly: GCA_052273085.1. Lineage (GTDB taxonomy): Bacteria > Bacillota_I > Bacilli_A > RFN20 > CAG-826 > Alloenteromonas. Next base: position 23,169 of record DAVZIW010000011.1, on the reverse strand, counting down.
AATTAACTTGTGATGTAGATTATAACCCTCCAAAGACTTATCCAAAGGAAAAGGATATCGATTTCTATCATGATAAATCAATTGAAGAACTCGACCTTGTAAATGAAACTCTCCTCAATATGGATGAGACTGATATTAACATCGTGATTTTATTAGAAAACGGTGCTAAATATGAAACTATTGCAGATGCCTGCTATATATCGCTTAACACGGTTAAGTATCGTATTGGAAAGATGTTAAAAGTATCGAAGAGGAAAAACAAAACCGAACTCCTTTCTTTGTTTGCAAAATATAAGTTAGATTTCTCTTCTAAAGTATAAAAAATCAAATTTATTTCTTTTTCTTTTGGTCTTTCTAAGTGAAGGAAGTTTTTTAACAATTATTCATGGATGGTTAAAAATATGATCAAACACTTAGAAATAACAATTCCTACTTATGAAGTCGGTTCTAGCGAAGAATTACCGATGTTTTTTGAAAGACGTAATTACCAAGGTGCTTCAGGAAAGATTTATCCTCTTCCATTTACCGCGGCTATCTCTGATGAAAAGACGGACAAGAAATATGATGCCTATGTATTAGAAAACAAATACATCAAAGCAACTCTTCTTCCTGAAATAGGAGGCAAGATTCATTCAATATTAGATAAGACAAATAATTATGACATTATTTACCATAACAAAGTAATTAAGCCTGCCATGGTTGGGCTTTGTGGTCCTTGGGTATCCGGTGGTATCGAATTCAATTGGCCCCAACATCATAGACCTACTACTTTTATTCCAGTCGAAAGCAAAGAAAAGAATGAAACGGTCTATATGGGTGAATTCGATAACTTCTTTTCAATGCACGGGACTGTTGGAATATCTATCAAAGAAGATAGAAATTATGTAAAGGCCCACGTTATTGTTTATAACTCCACTCCACTTAGAAGGAGATTCATGTGGTGGGCGAATACTGCTGTCGAGATTAATGATAACTATGCAGTTGATTTCCCTCCTGATGTAAGTAGCGTGAATGACCACGATAGACGTTGTGTGCTTTCTTGGCCTATTGCAAAAGGAGTCTATAAGACTGTTCGCCCTTGGAATTTTGGAGAAGGAACTGATATCCATTTTACAAGAAATATCAAGGCACCTACTTCAATGATGGTTTCTAAAGATGAATGCGATTTAGATTTCGTATGTGGATATGATTATGGGAAAGAAGCTGGCGTTGCCATGGTTTCAAATCACCATACCGCCCCAGGAAAGAAACTTTGGATTTGGGGTAATTCTCCTTTTGCTTCTAAGTGGTGTGAGAATTTAACTGATGATGGAAGTGAATACTGTGAGCTTATGACTGGCTGCTATACCGATAATCAACCAGATTTTACGATGATTGAACCATATGAAAAGAAAGAATTTGACCAATATTGGTACCCAATAAAGAAAATCGGGGAACCAAAGGCTGTAACTTTAGACGCTGCGCTTAATTTCTATAAGAAGGGAAATAAACTCTTTGTAGGTGTCTGCCCTTCTGGCAATTTCCTTGGTTCAGAGATAATAGTTACTTCTAAAGGAAAGAAATTATTCAGCAAGAAAGTCGATATATTAATTGAAGATCCTTATATAGATGAATTTGATTTTGATGGGGATATCAAATCGATTGAAGTATTTGTTAATGATAAAAACGGCAAAGAGCTTGTCGCATTTAGGAACAACCTAAAAGAACATGAGCCAATAAAACCAAGACCAATTTCCCCGCGTCCAAAAGATATAAAGACCAACGAAGAATTATATCTACACGGATATCATTTATATCAATATAACCACTTCGCATATAAAGCGACTGATTATCTAGAAGAAGCCTTAAGAAGAGATCCAACCGATTATAGATGTAATGAGGCCATGGGTGATATTTGCTTGGATAATGCTAGATTTGATTTAACTAAGCAATATTATTCAAAGGCAATTGAAAAAACTTGCTTAAGAAACGCTAATCCAAAGAACGCATCTTGCTATTATGGAAGAGGTGTTGCTAATAGATATCTAGGTTTAGATTTAGAAGCAGAAAATGATTTCTATAAAGCAGTTTGGCAGTACGAGACACGTTCTTGCTCTTATTATGCTTTAGCCGGTCTAGCTTCTAAAAAAGGTGACAAGGAAGAAGCAATTAGATTATTAGAATTATCCTTAGAAACCAATGCTAAAAATCCTCTTGCTATCTATATGCTAGGTTTGCTTAAAGGTGATTCTAAAGTTGAAGAAAAGGTTAATGAAATAGATCCATTATTCTTTAATGGCAATGATGTTAAGAGAACTTTGATTATAGTTAGGGAACTACTTAATTTCGGAATGTTAGATCTTTCTATTCAATATTTAGAGAAATCTAACAAGAACCCACTTGTCTATTATTATCTAGCTTATGTCCATAAACTTAAAAACGATGGGGAAGAAGCTAGATATATCGATATGGCTGAAAATGCAGATCCATATCATTGCTTCCCTAATGATAACTTTGATGTAATCGTCTTAAAATCCGCTTCTACTCCTATGGCTAATTACTATATGGGTTGCCTATATTATCATCGTGACCAATATGAATTAGCAGCTTCCTTATTTGAAAAGGCTAATGAGAAGATTACTTATTACCCATCGTTAAGGAATCTTTCTCTAGCGTATTTTGATCATCTAAACAAGAAAGAAGAAGCCTATACCTTATTAAAGAAAGCGTTCGAACTTTCTAGAAACGGAAGAGTCTTCTATGAATTAGTAATGATGGAAGCAAGCTTGAATATTCCTTTAGAAGATAGGGTGAAATTCATTGAATCCAATTTGGATATAGCTAATTCTAGAGATGATGTCTTAACTAAATATATTTCCTATCTAGTTGATTTGAAACAATACGAAAAAGCTATCTCTATGTTAAGGACACATAGTTTCCATACTTACGAAGGTGGCGAAGGCAATTTGACTTCTCTCCATTCGAATCTATATTTCTTGTTAGGTAATGATGAATTTAATAAAGGCAATTATCAAAAGGCTAAAGAATATTATCTAATCGGTTTAGATTATCCATTAAATTATCATGAGACTATTACCTTGCATGCGGATAATTCTCATCTTTATTACAAACTAGCCTTAGTCAGTAAAGAACTAGGTGAAACTAGCAAGATGAATGAATATCTAGAAAAAGGAATCTCTTCCTTAGCGTGTCCAAATCCAAACTTCTATTTTGCTGCTAAATGTTATGAACTCCTTAATAGAAGCGAAGAAGCAAAAGCTAAATTAGATGCTTTATATGAAGCTGGTAAAGATTTATATGAGAATAGGGATTTAGATTCTTATTTCGGTGTTGGGGCTCCAACTAGACTTCCATTCGCCTATGATGTCGATAGAGTCAATACGATTAAGTCTCTTGAACTAGAAATATTTGCCTTATTAGGAGAAGGAAAAACTAAAGAAGCCGAAGAAAAGAAGGAAGAACTAAGAAAATTAGACTTGTCTTCAATCGCACTTACATTAACTTCAAATATCTAAGCAAAATAAAAAGGCTTAACCAAGTAGAAATTAACTACATGGGTTAGGCCTTTTTTTAATATTTAATCTGGAATTTGATTCGATATTTATATGGGGTTGTATCTAGATATTTTCTAAACATCCTTATCAATACCTGCGAATCTAATAGGCCTACTGCAGTTGCTATTTCAGAAACGCTTGAATCTGTTTGAATTAATAGTTGCTGGGCTTTCTTTAGACGCTTCTTTGCTACATATTGGCCAATAGGCATTCCTAGACATTCCTTGAATTTCTTTTCTAAATGGAATTTAGATAAGCCTACTTGTTCTGATATTTCATCTAGAGTCAATTTGGAGTCTAGATTATCCTTTATGTATTCGGTTGCCCTTCTAACTGTCTCTGGGGCGTAAGTTATATAGTTAGACATGTTATGTACATGCTTTCTTAACCTAAGCATCAATTCATAAATTTTTGCAGATGCTTCATATTCATCGAACTTCTTTTCATCTAGAGATTTATGTATTCCCTTTATTGTTGAAACAAAGCCAATTGAGTCATTAGGAATTTTTATGATGTTTCCAGTCGTATTATAAACATAATCGAGAAAAGATTCTAAAGTCGGGCTTTGCAGATGGATATAAATTAAAGTCATCCCATCTTTATCGGTCCACATTTCATGTTCATCCATGCAGTTGATGAAGATTAGATCATCCTTTTTGAATTCATTTACCTTGTTATGGTATTTGATGTAACCATGTCCTTTAATGCAATAGGTAAACATATAGGAATTATGTTCGCTTCTTTTTAGGTAATGGTTTCTTCCATCTTCTTCATAACCTGTAAATATAATGCGGTAGAAAAGACCGCTTCTATCTCTATCTACAGAGACTCTGTATAACTTGTAATTTGGCGAGAAATCGCGATTTAGCACTGCTTTCATAAACAATAATTAATAATTTGATAACTTGATATTAAACTTAAAAGCAATTATAGAAAAGATAAAAAACATTAGAATTTATCCGTAAATTATTTGTTTTTTATATACTTTAGCAATGAATGAAAATATCGCTTCTATAGCAAAGATTAAAAATAAAAGAATTATTCTTTTAGAGTTTGGCTTTTTGCGTTTATTAAAGGAATCTAAAATTATGGTAACAAAAAAGAAAGTGGGAATATTATGAAAAAATCACTTATTCGCTTTTTGGGGTTAGCTTTCCTTGGAGCTGCCCTGGCCTTGCCTAATTCCAACGCTTCTTTAACTTTTGCCGAAGGTGAAGTCGACACTGAACATAGCTATAACCTATCGTTCTATGATGATTTCAATGGTGAGCTTAAAGATGGATGGTCTTATGCTAAAGGTGGATCTGCCTACACGTATGCTGATGGAGATCTAACCAAGTTTGGCTGGTTATTTAACGGCCAAGACCACATCCAATATAAAAGACATAACAATCCTAGCGATTTTGGTAAGTTCCTTTATGGTGACTCTAATTCTAAAAATTATGTTTTCGAAGTAAAAGTTAGAGCTGATACCAATATGACATCTAAACAATATATAGATGCCTATCCTTCCGAGTTGGGGAAACACTTGACAATCAATTCAATGATTCCTTTCTTTGTTCAAAACGAACAACCTGAATCCGCCCATCATACTTTCAAAGGGAGAGGCATTTGCTTTACAAATTACGCGATTGGCTTCTGGGAATATGGAGCCGAATCTAATGGCTGGGCTAGCACGGTTAGACTTCCAGCTGCTATGGGTGATAGCTTTACCTGGGCCGATTGGCATACAGTTAGAGTTATGGCCAATGATAACCAATGCACCCTCTTTATTGATGGAAAATCTATTTTGACCACTGCTCAAGCCAATTTTAAAAGGTCTCCGAATGCTTATGGATCCTGCGGATTTGCCGCTAATATCGGTACTGGATTTGATTCATTACATTATGATGACTTCAAATTCTACGAGGCTAATCCTAATTATAAAAAGACTGTTGTAGCTACCTCTACTTCTGATTTCTTAGATGATAAGAAAGTAACTAAAGTTAATAAACTAATGACTTATGAAAGATTTGGAGATACGAATAAAATTGTTGATACCAAGTCTACTGCTACCGGGGCAAAATATGGCACCCAGCTATCAACTATCAATCAAGAATATGATTCATTTGATATGGATGTCGCCGTTAGTTTAGATAGCCAATTTGTTCTTAAAAACACTACCTCGGATGATCGGTCTACTAAGAATATAAGGACCTCTGACCAAGCCGGTATTGTAATTGGTTCTTCAAACGCTAATTTGAATAGTAACTATTTTGTTATACGTACTCAACTAGTCCATACAAATACAGCTTATGTCAATAAGTCCTATGTTGGATTTGATACGGTAACTATGCAAGAAGGCAAAACTGCTGGAACTTATAAAAAAGGAACTAATTTTGCAATTGTTGACGGTGTTAACCCATATTTAAGTATAAAACTCAAGGACAACAAAGTTGCCGTTAGTGTCTTTGCTAACAAAGCTGACTATGAAGCGGGAACTGTTGCGGGAACATCACAATTAGATATAAGTTCAGGCGATGGAAAACACTTTGGATTAAGATGCAATTCCGGAAGCGACACCGCTAGGTATATCTCCGATTTCGAAATATTATCCTTCACTACTTCTGATAAAGGAGCGGTTGAGTATCCATCAAATTCAGTTATTATTGCTGAAGAACCAGCAAGCGGACCATATACAGTTTCTATTCCAACATTAACTAACGGGGTCATTAAAGATGGTGGAACCATATTAACTTCTGATATTTCAATGGATGCCCATTCGAGCAAGAAGTTAGACATTGTTCCTAGCGAAGGTTATTCAATTGCTAATGTTGTTGTTAATGGGAAAAACATTGGGCCTGCTAAACAAGTAGTTATTGATAACATCACTAGAAATACTTCTATTGAAGTTACGTTTACTTCCGAGAAAGCAATTGATGTCTATTTGATTGCTGGCCAATCTAATGCCGCTGGCCAGACTCCAATCAATGGTTTATATAATGGCTACACTTATGGTGGAAGCGTTGATAACGAAAAAGTAAAAGAATATGAAAACGGCTATAAGAACATCTTATATTACGGCGCTACCAAATTAAATGATCCTTCTAAGGGTAACATGGAATTCGATGTTGTTCGTGCTGGACAAGGTACTGCCGCTGCCTATATGGGACCTGAACTTGGATTTGGTGAATATGCTTCTCCAATTCTGGAAAAGGCAAATAAACAAGCTGCTATTATTAAATACGCTGTCGGCGCTACTGGATTTGCTAATTCTACTAGCGATGTCTGTAACGCCTATGGAAACTGGCTATCCACTACTTCATTAGAAGAAGAAGCCGATAACTTAGTTGCGAAATCTGGTCTTCTATATACGAATTTATTATCCATTATAGAATCTGGATTAAGGGATTTAATCGACCGTGGATTCACTCCTGTTATCAAAGGATTCATGTGGTTCCAAGGATGCGCTGATGCCGGAAGCAAGACTATTGCTTCCATGTATGCACACCACCTTACTAATTTAATTAATGATTTAAGAAGCGATATAGCTTCTATCGAAACTAAGTTAGCGATGCAACACGGCAAAGTTGAAGCTGCTGTTGCTAAAATTAACGACAACTTAACTAAAGCCGAATACGAAGATATCGTCAGGGAACAAATCCAATTAGTTTCCGAAACCGTTGATGATGTCCGTGTTATTGATACAAAGGGAATGGTAGTACCAAATCCTGAAGACAATAACGATCCATGGCACTTCTCTAGTAAAGACATTCTTGAAGTTGGACGTATGTTTGCTCAAGTCTTGCTAGAAGAAAACGGATATGTCACTCCTGAAACGTTTACAGTTACCTTTGATACTGATGGGGGAAGCGAAGTTGATCCTATTACTTTAAAGAAATGGGATTCATTAACTCTTCCAGAAGCCCCAACCAAAGAAGGATATACATTCGTTAAATGGGTAGTTGATGGAACTGATGAAGAATTGAATTATAAAGATTTCTCCATTACTTCTAATATCACCTTAAAAGCCGTTTATGAAATGGAACCGGGATATAAAGCCTATGTTGATTTCATTAATTTAGTTAAGGAAACTCTTAAGGTTGAAGAAGGAACTATAACTAAGCCAACCGCTGAACAATGGGCTGCCTTAAAAACTGCTTACGAAGCCATTCCAACCGAAGCCAAAGAAGCTTTAAAGAGCAATGCTGCTGCTTCTAATGGAAGCGATGAACAAGTTGCCTTATATCTATATGATGAAGTATTAAAGAAATACGGGACTGAGGAATTTAAAAACTTCATGGATAGAGAAGTTAAATCTGATCCAATACCAGATGCCTCTTCTTCTAGTGAAATAATATCTAGTTCTACCTCATCTAGCGTTGAAGAAACCCCAACCACTTCTGAAACTAGCACTTCTAGCAAGGGTGGATGCGGAGGAGCAATTGTCTCTAGCTTAATTGGTGGAGTTGCTCTTCTTGGTGCCGCTATTGCTATTGCTGCTACTAGAAAAAGAAAAGAATAATAAATAACTATTATTTGATTAACTAGCCTTGCCTAAACCGCAAGGCTTTTTAACAATTTATGCTAATGTAGATATATTTCTTGTTGCAATGATAAAGTAACGGTTTTTAATAATATGAATTTGATTTTTTGCGATAAAATGTTGCTTTATATATAACAATTCAATAAAAAATAATAATTTCTTTTACTTTTGCTTTGCATTTTTCAACTTTAATAAAAACAAAAAATGATAATTTTCTACTAATGCTATATATTGAAGAATATTCGACAAAAAAGGAAAATTTATAATATCTAGAAATACTGGCTTTTAGCCAATCGAGGTAATTTATGAAAAAATGGAAATTAATCACCTGTTTATGTTTATTAGGAGTTGCTGCTCTTGCTTCTTGTGGTGAAAGCGACAAAGAAGCTCCGATTCATTTCTTTGGTTGGGGTTCTGCTGAAGAACAAGAAAACTTCCAAATCATGATTAATAACTTCATGGAAGATAATCCTGATGTTAAAGTCAAATATGAAGCCGTCAGTGCCACTACTTATTCTAAACTTCTCCAAAATAAATCTAAGAACCTTCCAGATATTTTCTATATGCCTGATTATGACTTCCTTCAATGGGTTAGTGCCGGAAAACTTCTAGATCTTTCTGAATATGTTACCGAAGATGAATTAAAAGACATTTGGCCAGTCGCCAAGACAATGTTCAGATATGATTCCGAAACTAAACAGCTTGGTAAAGGCGATGCTTTATATGGACTTGCTAAAGACTTAGGTCCTTATAGCCTTGTTTATAATAAAACTGCAATGCTTAACATCATCAAAACCAAGAAACTAACTGGGAAAGATGGGAAAGAACTTCAACTTCCAAGTGCAACCGAACCAATGAGTTGGACTGAATTCGTAGAATATTTCTCAATGTTCAAAGATAACGAATATAATGCCTATCCTCTTGGTTATTATGAGCCAATGCATGCCGTATATTCTAATAATGCCGATTTCTGGAGCGAAGATGCTAAAACATCTACTATCAATACCAAAAACTTTAAAGATGCAATCCAATGGATCGCTGATTTAAGTTTGAAACATGGAATTGCCCCTAATGCTAAAGAAGCTAAATCAAGTAATGGTTATCAAAGATTCCTTAACCAAAAATGTTTAGTTACATTCATGGGCCCTTGGGATCAAAAGGCATATTGGAATTCAATTGATTTTGATTTTGATATCATGCCTACCCCATATGGAACTGCTGCAGGGGCAAAATCCACTTCTTGGATTGGCTCAGTTGCCATTAGCTGCCGTAAATTTAATAAAAACGAAACCAAGAGAAAAGAAGAAACCATTCGTCTAGCTAAATATCTAACTCTAGGAGAAAAATGTGCCAGACTTAATTATCAGTTAGGACAAGCAATGCCAAATTTAATGAGTATGGCCAAGACTGATTGGATTAATAACGTTGGATTAGAAGGAAGACAAACACTTCCAAAACACAAGAATGTCTGGCTAGATATTACAACTGGAAATGACAAGGTTACTTATCATAACCGTGCTAGATATTACCTATATTACAATTCTTCTTATGATGATTTGATTAGTAATATTGCCGATAATGTAAACACTGGTTTAAAGAGTGCTTCTCAATATCTTGATGAATATTATTCTGCCCACCAAGCTTCTTTAGATGAAAATGCAATTGCAATGCAAGATTAATTATGAGCGAGGATATTTTAGATAAGCTAAGGCTAGAAAATTACGCCTTAGAGAATTCAAAAAAGAAGGAAAAACTTTCTAAAAGCGCAAAAAAGGAAGAAAGAACGGCCTTCTTGTTCATTCTAGTTCCTTTGATTGGTTTTGTTATTTTCACCTTTGTCTCATCTGGGTTTTCTATATATCAATCTTTCACCGACTATAATCCGATTAGAGATAGCGGCAAATGGGTTGGCTTTAATAACTACATCAACCTATTTAAGAATAAAGACTTCGTTAACGCAGTTTCTAACACGATTGTCTTGCTATTGTCGATTCCATTGGGCATAACTGCAGGGTTGTTGCTTGCTGTTTATTTAAAACAATTAGCACATGGGTCAAAGCTTTTGTCTTTATTGTTCTATTTGCCTGCTGTTACTAGTGCTGTTTCAATCTGCGTCATTTGGCAATACATGTTCAACTATGAATATGGCTTGATCAACAAGATGTTCAACCTTCATATCAATTGGTTTGATAACAACGATTTCTTCTTGATCAAGATTGCCATATTCATAAAAGGTGTCTGGGGCGGCATGGGTGGAACGATGATTCTATATGCTGCTGGATTAAATAATGTCCCTGATGATTATTATGAATGTTCTGAAATCGATGGGGCTTCTAGATGGCAACAATTCATGCATATCACCGTTCCAATGGTTTCTCCTACTACTTTCTATTTAGTAGTAACTCAAATCATTTCTCACTTACAGGCTTATGCCGATGCGGCAATATTTACTAAAGGTACAAAACCTGCGCAGACAATTATTTATTACATTTGGACATATGGTATAGAAGATGGGAAATACGGTATGGCTTCAGCTGCTGCCGTTAGCTTAGCCGTAGTTATTGCTTTAGTTACTATCATCCAATTCAAGAGGAGCAAGATGTTTGATATTTAATTATGGATAGAGTTGAGTTATTGAACAATGTTCCTTTGGCTCTTGCCCAAAGCGAAGAGACATCAAATAGCAAGAAAAAGAAATCCACTAGGTTTTCACATTTTTCTACATCAGAAAAGATTATTTATATTGTTTCTACTGTAATTGTCATTTTATTAGCCCTTACAATGCTTTTCCCATTCTATTGGATGTTTGCTAGTGCTTTGAAAAGCGTTGCCGAAAACATGTCCTTAGATTTGATTCTTTGGTCTGCTAATCCTAACTGGGGTGTATTTGAAAAACTATTCAATAAATATGATTTTGGTAGGGCTATTTTAAATACTGTCATCATTGAAATTAGCATTATTCCAGTCGGAACTTTTGTTTCTTCCTTAGCCGCCTTTGCTTTTGCTAAGATGCATTTTAGACACAAAAAAGCATTACTAATTACTATCATGGTTGGCATGATGATTCCTTATAGTGCGGTCATGCTTCCTCAATATAGAGCCTATGATTCAATGGGCTTAGTTGGAACGCTTTGGCCAATTGTAATTCCTGGTCTATTTGGAAGAATCTCTATGATGTTTTTCCTTATTACCTATATGAAAGGCGCTATTCACGATTCTATTATCGAATCAGCAAAAATAGATGGATCTTCTTTCTTTAGAATGTATTGGCAAATCGCGCTTCCTTTAGCAAAAAATGCCATTTTTGCGCAGATAATTTTCTGGTTTGTAGGAATTTGGAATGACTATTTTGCACCTTCTTTATATTTAACAAATGAGAATATAAGAACTGTCCAAGTTGTTCTAAATCTATTAAATAGCGATACAGGCGGAAACCTTGAATTCCCTGTTATGATGGCTGGAGCTTTTGTTAGCTCGATACCTATGATTATCTTCTTCTTAATATTCAGGAACATGTTTGTAGGTTCTATTACGATGAGTGGGGTCAAAGAATAATGAAGCACTGCAATCCGATTGATTTCAAAGAGAATAATTTCCGTGATTATGGGGACCCATATGTTTTAAGACATGATGGAACTTATTATTTATATTTCACTTCTGCTAATCCAGAAGGATTGCCTAGGGTTTATTCTTCAACCGATTTAATTAATTACGAGGATTTAGGCGAAATAACTGATGACCCTAAAGCAATTTGTTCGTTTGCCCCAGAAGTCTTATATGCATTTGGAAAATTCTATATGGTCACTTCTCCTAGAGGGAATGGGCATTATGTATTTACGTCTTCTTCTCCGGCTGGTCCATTTAAAAGAATTACTGACAACATCAATTCGATGATTGATGGAAGTTTATTTGTTTGTAAGCAAGGTAAATTGCATTTCTTAAGGGCTTCTTCTAGCGGGACTATTGTTTTAGATATGGACGAAAAAGGGAATGTATCTAATCATCGTTTAATTCCCCTTTCTTTAGACGGCTGGACTGAAGGACCTTCATTAATTAATTACGAAGGCAAATATTATCTTTTCTATTGCGGGAACCATTATTGTGCGACTGGATATAGAGTTAATTATGCCGTTTCTAGCCATTTAGATGGGCCTTATGTTGATGGAATTAATAATCCATTAATTATTAGTACGGATACTCCTATATCAAAACTCGGTCATTCTAGCGAAGTTTTAGCTCCTGATTTATGTTCTTATTTAATTTTCTATCATGGGATGGAAAATGCACCAGGCAGACATAAAAGAGTAGTTAATTTCGATAGGTTATTGATTAAAGATGGGAATGTAAGCACTTCTCCTACTTTCTTTGAAGTAGAAAAATACAACGAACCTACGAATTCCTATAGGGGAAAAGAAAAAGAAACTTCCTTTGCTTTTGATGCACCTGCTAAAAAAGAATTTGTCTTAGAAGCCTTTATGGACAACAAGACTATTCTAGAATTAGGAAATGGTTATTCTTTATCTTTTGCATTTGGCTATATTTCTTTAATTCATGAAGGACATGTAGTCGAAAAGTCTATAAATAATTTTGATTTTAGCTATTCTCATACGGTTAGAATCGAGAATAAAGATAAGTTATATATCTATATCGATACAGCTAATGTCGCTTGCTTTGAATCTATAATCCCTGGAACATTGGGCTATAAAAAAGAAGAAGGGAATCATGTCGGATTCTTTGGGCATTCAAATATTGAAGATAACCAATTCAAGCGTGTCATTCCTGGTTATTACTCTTTTAAGTTCCTTAATAATGAAAACGGAATGATTAGTTTTGATTATGTAGCAAAAGATAAGGCAAACTATGAATTGTCTTTGTTATTGAATTGGAAAGAAGAAGTAACAATCAAGATTAATGGAAAGGCATATAAAATTCATTCTAATAAATCTGAATTTGCTTCATTATTTGTTTCTCTTGGAACGTTAGAATTAGAAAAAGAGGGGACCCTCTATATCGAATTCGACGAGAATAATGTTCAAATTCTAGGTATAAAGCTAGAAGAAGTTAAATCTTTAGAATCTTACTCAAACTTCTCTAGCGAAGAGAGAATTGATAAATTCCAGATAAATGAAATCGATGGGAATAACGAAATCAGCGTTAAGTTTATCAATAAAGGATTCACCCCTTATTCAGAAGCAGGAATCTTATTGAATGTTACTTCCTTTTCTAAAGATACAATTCAATGTAGACATCATTTTAACGGCTTGTTTGTGGGTTTTAGGAATAAACTTCTAGTAATCGATGATTATAGATATAAGGCCACTAGAGTTTTTGATAAGCCGCTTCCTATTGAAGAGAATAAAGAATATTTATTAAAGGTTAATTACAAAGATTCTTTATTAAATATCTATCTAGACGATTCCTTGATGTTTGGCATTTATTATCCTTCGTTAAATACTTTTGGCCGTGATGGACTTTATAGAAGCGAAAATTCTAATGTTGAATTTAGTGATTTCAAAGCAAGGAGGGTTTTATGAAAAGAAATGTTATCGTTGTAGCCGTTTGGGCCTCTTTGATTTTAGCAATCGTCCTATTCTGTTTGATTTATGTAATTACGAAAGCCGCAACATCGACTAATCTAGCTATCTTTGGAGGCAATTTATGAAACGTAAACTACTTCTACCGATTTTGTTTTCATCTTTTCTTGTTTCATGTGGAATAAAAGTAGATGACCCTTATATGGATAGCCATGACGCTTTCTCTTATAACGGCAATTTCGAAAATCCTGAATTAAATATTGATGGGAGAGATGACGAAGATGCTTGGAAAAGCGAATATGCTTCCTCTACTTATTCAATAACCTATCAATCAAAATCCTCTAATAACATAGAAAATCAAAAATATAAGGCTGACTTCAAACTATATAGAGGTGAAAAGGAATTATGCGTATTTGTTAAAGTTACTGATCCAAACTTATTAGTAGTTGGCAATGATAATGGCAATAACGTTTCCTTAAGCGACTCTGTAGAAATATATCTAGACACTCTTCTAAACGGTGGTGAGCGCCCTCAATCTGATGATTATCAAATCAATCTAGGAATTCATAATAAGACACGTGTCCTTGTTGGAAATGGGTCTGGTTGGTCTTCTTGGACTGGTTTAGTTCAATATGAAGCCATTCTAAGTGGAACAATGAATGATGAAACCGATGTTGATGAAGGTTATTCAATTGAAATGTCGATTCCTTATAAGCAGATAGGGATTGAACGTGATACCAAGATTGGAGTTGCGTTTGGATTAGTAGATAAATATTCATCTAAAACTACTAATTCGAAGATGTGGTATGGATTAACTTATAAAGGCAATTTTGCTAATCCACAAAAACCAGATACTTACTTTATTTATGATAAAAATAGCCTTTCTATTCCTCCTGTTCCTACTTATGATGAAGCTAATGATACCCATGAATATAAACTGGGTTATGGTAGCTTAAAAGCAGGAAAGACCACTTCTGCTAATCATCCAGAAATTGATATAGGCGTATTTAGAAAAGACGATGAAGTTGCCTTTAGGTTAGATAATAAAGGGGCTGGATGGGGTGAAAATTCAGCTTATTGGTTCTATTTTGATGGCGGAGAATATGGGAAAACTGCTAGAGATGAGAATTCTTGGTGTATAAGACTTACTCCAGTCGGAGGGGTTACTAATTTCTTCTATCTAGGTGGCCCAAATCTAAATAAAGATGTTGCTAGCAAAAATAAGCTATCCGTAATGGTTAATGATAGACATATGCATCTTTGCTATTCATTATCTTTAATCAATGAAAAATACGCTTCTAAGCCTGTTGCATTTGCTCTTGCTTCGGCTGATTTAACTACTCAAAAAGTAATGGTTACAATGACTAGCGAGAACGGCAAAGCTAGCATGTCTAATCCTTCTACGTTTGCTTGGATTGATTCTAATGGGAAATTATTCTCTAATGATTATGATCCAACAAAAGATACGACCCCATATCTAACTTCTATTGGTTTAATTAAAGATAATCCAGTCGATGTCTATAGGTTAGAAAATACCCTTAAATTAAGGGTTAAGGCCGTTGATGAGACATTAATGAGCAATTATTCAATCACCTTCTATTTCGACGCTTCTAGCAAGGAATCTACTTCTAGAAATAACGATACCTGGTGTTTGAGAATAAAACTAAAAGAAAAGGCCATTAAAGATTACTTTACATTAGGCCCAGATAACAAAAACAAGGCCATCTTACAGACTGGAATTACCTTAGAGGTATCTTCTAAATATCTAGTTGTTAGTTTACCTCTAGATGGAGTTTCTTCTACGTATAAAGATAAAGACATCGGATTTACCTGTTCTTTATTTAACCCCGAATTTACAAAACTAGATTCAACAATGAAAGTAAGTGAAGTTCAGACTAACAATTCAAATCCATCAACATTTGTTTGGATTGATGCGACCTCTAAGTTGAAATAAAAGGAGAAAGATATGAAAAAAGGTGTATTAAGTTTAGCGTTTATTCCTCTACTTCTTTTGTCTTCTTGTGGCGAAGTCGATACAAATAGCGATGTCTGCTCAGCTAGCGAGTTAACTTCTTCTTTCCCTCGTGATACTTATGATAATTCCTATGGAAAAGATAGGATTCCAGATTATTGGGATTCTTATGGCTGCGGCGATCCTTTTGTCTATAGATATGACGGGATGTATTACCTAATCGTTTCTACTAAGTCCATGGAAACTGGTGTCATGGGATGGAAGTCAAAAGACATGCTTACTTGGGAAAAAGTACAAGCTGAAGGACTTCCAGAAGGATATGTTTCAGTTGATGAATCTACTTTTACAGCATATGCCCCTGAAGTTATTTATAAAGACGGTTGGTTCTATATGTGCGAATCAAAAAGAGGGCAAGGGCATTACATATTGCGTTCTCGTTCGCCTGAAGGTCCATTTGTTAAATACGTTGACAATTTTGGTGAAAGAATTGATGGCGCATTTTTCCTAGACGATGACGAAACTTTATATTTCCTTAGGGCTAATAATGATGGGATTAGAATTAACAAGATGGATGATGATTTGAATATCATCGGAAAAGTTAATTTAGAGAATACAATGATTGGCGGATGGACTGAAGGTCCAGGCTTAATTAAGAAAGACGGCTTCTATTATTTAACTTTTACTGGAACTGCAGTTACTTCCCCAGGATATAGAGTTGCCTATTCGTATTTTGATTCAAATGTGACTGATAAGGCTATGTTCCGTAGAGGTGCATTCCAATACGGATCTTGCATTTTGCTTAATACATCCAGTGAATATAACGGTTTAGGACACAGCGCTTCTGTATTAGGACCAAACATGGATTCCTATTACATGGTTTATCACGATTTAATTAGTTTAAACGGACCATATAGACGTTTTAATATGGCAAGGATGCTATTTAATGGATCTGAATTAGGTGTTAATCATCCCGAAAAGAAAGATAACCTAGTTCCTCAAATGCCAGACTTCTCTTCCTATAATAAAGAAGGGTTTGACTTAGAGAATGGATTTATTCTTTCTGATAAATCTACTTCCGACTATTTTACGGTTGAATTTAATACAAGAGGAGAAGGAAAGAAGATGGTTTTATCTTATTCTTCTCCAACTGATTGTGCTTATGTAATTAATAATTCTAATAAGATAACTCTACATCAAGTTAGCAACGGAAATGATAAGGTTTTAGCCTCTTCTACATTAAATAAACAATATGATTACGACTATTTGCATTCATATCGTATTCAATATAAAGATTCAAGATTTGCGCTTTATTTTGATTCGATGAAGAAGATTGATGTTACTTTAGATGTTGCTTTAAAAGAAGGCAAAATCGGTTATGAAGAAGGAAGTGATTATTCATTTACCGCGTTCACAAATGATGCATTCGATTCAAGCGAAAAAAGAGACTGGAAACAAGATAAATTCTATGCCTCGGAATATGATGAAGATAAATCTACCTTCAAATCGGATTTAGTTAGAATTGAAAAGAGTGAAGCCGGGAACGGAGTCGATGGATCTAAAGCTGTTAGACTTAATAAAGGCGAAAGAGCTTCTTATAGAGTTTATCTAAACGAAGATAGCAATTATGGAATTGATTTAACCGTTCCATATACATCCATGGGTAAATACATTGGAATCAGGTTAGATAATGGAAAAACCTATAAGTGTAAGATTCCTTCATATAGTTCTTTGGATGACGTTATTAAGGTTAATATAGGTCAAATAGAAGGAAGTAAAGGCACCCACTACCTCACCTTCTATGGTCTTGAAGATGGCGTTGAATTCATCAATGGCGAATTCTATAAGACTACAAATAATAAATTGACATTTGAGAACGATTTAAAATCATTCGTTACTCATGGCGTTAATTATGTAAATATGTGGAAGATAAAATACGATGGTCATTACGCGTTAAGTGGGAATAGACAACTTCTATATATCGGCGATTCTACAATGAGAGATTACGAAGTCGAAGTTGATTTGACTCTTGATGGCGAAACTCAGGCTACAAGCGCTGGAATATTGCTTAGAGGTTCAAATGCTGCTTTCGCTAGCTCAGATAGCGATGATTCAATCCAAGGCTTCTATTGTGGGCTTGGAAATTCGAGTGTTTCTATTAAGGAATGTAATTACGGCGATTCTCTTTCCGGGCCTAGCGATGCTGGAATCAATTTGTTCCCAAGCGGAGAAAAGATTCATCTAAAAGCAGTCGCTAAAGGCAACAATATCTCTTTGTATATTAATGGCGAGTTATCTTTGGAATATCTAAGCCTAACCGGTCCAACACACGGCCCTGCGGCTTTATATACTTGCGGAGCAGCTGCAGTATATCAAAACTTGAAGGTTACAATCCTATAACCACATCCTAGTCCCTCCTTTATAGGTCTTGCTTGCAGGGCCTATTTTAATTTCCAATAACCTTCTTTTTTACTGCCTATGCGTTTTATGATTTCGCTAGAGACAAGCTTATTGATCGAACGCTGAATAGTTATCGTAGACAAAGAAAGTGCGCTAGAAGCGTTAGAAATGCTATTTAGAGTGTCGTTCTGCTTAAAATAGTCTAATAATGCCTTATCGGCCTTAGTAAGCTTCAAATAGCTTATTTTCTCGTTTAATTTCTTTTCCTTTTCGTTTTGATCTTGGCTTCTTCTTTTTATTATGAAAGAAAAGTAGCCATCATCGTTTTTGACCGAATACGAAATTCCCACTTCTTTTAGAGCATCTAAGATTATCTTAAATCCTCCTCCTAGATCTTTAATTTCTCCCGATAAATACATGATTATCGCGATTAATGGGTTTCTTGGTTGAGTTCCTAATGTTTCTTTATAAAAGTCATTTATAGAAAAAGAAGAAGACATTTCCCCCGGGTTTGAAATGCATATTGACCCAGGCGTAATCTCAATTTTGTTAGGTTTATCAGAAGTGTAATCTTTGTGAATCAAGCTATTCAAAACTATCTCGTAAAGTGCGTTTAAAGGGATTTCAGGAATTTCATCTGTTTGATTTAAGGCCCAGCGAATGTTCTTTTTGATAAAGGAAAATTCTTCTTCTATGCATTCGAATATATTCCCATAGAAGCTCTTTTTATCGATTACCGTCCGTTTTTCATCTGTTGCATATACAATTTCTTCGATTAAATGGGGCTTTTTGGTTGATAAAAGTGAAAAACAGGCATTATTAAGATATCCCTCTTCTTCCAAAGACAGCATTTCAAGGGCTTCATCGGCGTTCTTGTATATGTACTTTATCCTATGGCACTCATTAGCGTTGTTGATAAGCTCTATTAGTAGCCTTTCATCAATATTCTCTGATGTAAAATCCGTCAATGAATGTTCCCATGTAGAATTATTTAAATGTCTCTTTTTAAAGAACGACTCCAGGTCGTCCTGGGTCATTTCTATATCTTGATCATCGTCTCTTATAAAGTAATGACCGAATGCCGAATAAGGTGCTTTTTCACCCTTAACTGTCAATTTGATAGTTTGAATACCGTCTAAACTATCAAATTGTATCAAAGGTATTACAGCTGGTTTTATACTTGATTTTATCATTAAAGAAAGTCTCTGGATTATATCTTTCTCTATAGGTTGATTAACTGGAATTCCGTTATTGTCTACGCAGAAGTATAAAGTCCCATGACCACTAGTGTTTAGCATAGCCGTTAATGAAATCATTGTTTGGTTTATTTCATATAAAGTTTTCTTAAATTCAAGCGTTTCTGTTTCGTAATTTAACATAGGACTCACCTCTTTGATAAACTATCAATATTTTACACTAAAACTATCATTAATTGCAAAAATGATATTTAAGGAATTTTTCGTTAATATTTGCATTGGTGCTCTTTTTGTTCTTTAGTTTTAATATGAAATGATGTGTTCCCTAATAAATGAAGATGATTAACGCATCGAACAAAATTGTTTGTTTAAAAATTGTCAATAAAAAACTAGAATCCACTTTTTATGGATCCTAGTAAGGGTTCTTGAATTATCTAACTTATTTACTTTAAGACTGATTCTCCACGAATTAGGAGTTTACTGGCCTAGGACTATTTCGATTGATAATTGATAGATTCCTCGTCAAGTAACTTGAATTTGAACAATCCAGCTGTATTTAAGTCAACATCATGCATATCTATCGCATTTATTTGGTGATTCTTATAAGTTGTATAGTAATAAATACCCTTATTTAGGTCGCAACAAGAGGTGTAGATGGTATATTCGTATTTACCTTCCTTTACTTCACAAACGCCATTTTGTTGTTCAACGCTATGGAGTATATGAAAGAATTGATTGACATTTTCTATATCTTTTTTTGAAGTGGTGGAATTGAATTTTGTAAAGGCTACTCTAACGAATCTAGATTGGCTAGACAAGTCTCCAGGAAGTCCAATGGCGCCCATGCCTCTGCTATATAAAGATAAGTCAATATCTTTAGAGAATGTGTTAATAGGGTCTTTATTCGAAAGGCTTCTATAGTTATTTAAAGCTGCCATTTGATATTCAAAAGGAGGATTGTTAGTTAATACTCCAATTGTATGCTCAAATACTTTTATCCCACCAATTCTATTCTCAATAACAATGCTTTCATCAGCATCTGATACTAAGTAATGCAATTGAGAAGGCGATAATTGTGGGGAAAACGAATCATTTGTTACATTAATATTCTTTAGTTTCTCTTTTACTTCCTTAACGTTTCTACACGTTGACAATATATAGAGTATAAATTCAAAACTAGTGATATTATCCTTATTTTCTTTATAGTTTTCATAATGACAATTTCCTACAAAATTTAATCCAGCCATTCCTAAACCGCATTCATTTATGCCGTCATAAAGTAGTGGGAAATTGTTTTCAATATGTGCCATTCCAACAATGGCCAAATGTGACGAATCTTCCTCTTTATACTTATACTTGATTGTATAATTTTTCGGAATAATAACTACTTCCTCTCCGTAAGAGAATTCATAGTCTAGATTTCTTCCAAAATAAGCAGAATCAGATTTAAAAGAAATTGCTGTGCACATTTTCTTTATTCCTTATCTTCGTTATTTGCTTTATCAAACATTTCTTTTACGCTTGGGGCGTTCTTTGTAAGTTTTTTGATTGATAAATCTTGTGCTTTATCATTTGCTAAGCGAAGGTTACGCTCCGAACTTAGAAGATTCTCTTTTACTTTTTGTAAGTGAGTGATAGTTTTGTCTATTTCTTCTATGGCGGTTGTGAACTTTCCGGCAGCTATCTGAAAGTTCTTGGAAAATCCATCTTGAAATTTTTTCAAGTTGTCCTCAAAGTTATTAACATCAAGGTTTTGCGCTTTTACTAATGCGAGTTCTTTCTTAAATTCGATAGAGTTTTTAGCAGCGTTAGTTAATAACCCGATTATGGACATGAAACATTGAGGTCTAACTACAAACATCTTCTTATATTTGTATGAGACGTCTACTATTCCAGAATTGTAAAAGTCGCTTTCAGGTTCAAGAGTAGATACTAATACGGCATATTCGCAGTTTTTCTCATTTCTATCCTTATCAAGTTCTTTAAGGAAATCATCGTTTTTATGTTTCTTAGTATTTGTCTCGGTTTCATTTTTCATCTCGAACATGATGGAAATATATTCTTGGCCGTCATCTGTGTAGTCTCTAAAGATAAAGTCGCCTTTAGATCCTGATTCTTGGCTAACTTCATTATCCTTATCGAAATATGCACGTGGATAAGCGGTGGTGCGGATTTCATTGAATTTGATTTGGCAATGTTGTTCTAAAGTTTCACCAACTAACTTTGTAGACATTCTTGTTTTCAAATCTTTGAAATAATTGATTTGGTCTTCTTTTTGTCTTAACTCTAATTCGTATTTTTCTTTTTGGTTTTGCTCAGAAACACTTCTTTCTTTTAATTGGCTTTCGTATTCGTTTTTAACTTTTAAGATTTCAGTGTTTTTAGAATCGTTAGCCTTTTCTAATTCGTATTTATATTTATTTTTCTCTAATTCAGCTTCGCCTTTGGCCTTTTCTAGCTCACTTTTTAAAGTATTGATTTGTTCGGTCAATTCTTGCTTTTCTTTGTTTTTAGCTAGTTCAATATCAGTTGCTTTGCTCTTTTCTAGAGATTCTTTCTCGTTTTTTAAAGCTAGGATTTCTTTTTCCTTTTCGTTAAGAGCTTCTAAATGCTCCTTTTCCAATTTAGATAAGGCATCATTTTTTTCATTTATTTCTTTTTGTTTAGCTAAATCAATTTGATTTTGGATATCTTTTTCTAGATTCTCGTTTTTGATTTGAAGCTCTTTGATTTTGCTATCTTTCAAAGACAAAGATTTTTCTAGTTCGTTTTTAGATTGAATAGTGGCAGTGGATAGTTTGGCTTCTGCTTGATCGATCTTTGCTTGCATGTCTTTGATAATTGCTTCATGTTGGGTAGCGGAAATCTTTTCTTTTAATAAAGCCTCATTTTCGATGTTTTTCTTTATTTCTTGAGTTCTTGCTTCTACTTGTTTTTCAAAGTCTTCATTTCTAATTTGACTTAGGATGGAATCTAGTTCTTTCTTTTCGGGAGTGAACACTTCTCCACATTTAGGACATTTAATTTGATACATTTTTATTTACCTCTATTTCTCTATTCTATTTTAACAGCAAATTCAATTGACTTAGTTGCTAATTTTGTACTTAGCTAGATACAAGTGTTATCTTGATTGCAAAAAGAGAAAATAAAAATTGATTTTCCTTATAATAAATTATTTGAAATTGCTTTTTCTTTATTCTAATCTATCTACCGTTATGGAAAACGAAACCAAAAAAAGCAAAAAAGAAGTATTACGTAACCCTGTAGTCAAAAGCATTTGCCTAGTAGGTGTATTTACCGCATTAATGTGCGTTTTATCGCCTTTATCAATACCTCTAGACCCTGTTTCTATTACTTTAGCAACCTTGGTTATTTATATAATCGGAGCAACTTTCGATTATAAAATTGCAGTTCTTCCTGTTGTTTTATATTTATTGCTTGGGATGGCAGGACTTCCTGTATTCTCTAAATTCCAAGGTGGTATCCAAGTCTTATTTGGTCCAACTGGAGGTTATTTATTTGGATATATCCCATGTGTATTCCTAATTTCTTTATTAATATCTAAATTTCCAAATAAGAAATGGCTTTATCCAATTGCCATGATTATTGGAACCGTTGTTTTATATACATTCGGAACATTATGGTTTGTCTTATACCTTGAATACGATATCTATAAGGCTTTATTAGTATGTGTTGTACCTTTCTTACCTGGCGATACATTCAAGATTGCTGTTGCTTGCTTAATAGGCATCCGTTTGTCACCTTTAGCAAAGAATAATTAGTTTCATATCTAATTTTGAAGTCTAAGATTAGACAATTTCTTTTCACGTGGTTATTAATTTATCGGTAAATCGATTATTTTTATAATCGGTAGTTTTATACCTAAAAAATGTAGTACAATGTTCCTGATTTTGAAAAAATTTTTATCAACTTATAAAAGGAGAGAAAATATGGGTGTAAAAATCGTCGATACAGCACTTAGGGACGACTC
>DAVZIW010000010.1:0-25940 GCA_052273085.1 Candidatus Alloenteromonas sp. | reverse complement strand
CAATTTGTGTTGTTTACAAGAACTTTTCAAACGCCGATTTGCTGAATTTTTCCCTGACATCTAATCCACTGTCTCAAATTGTGACATCTAATCCGAGGTCACAACCTGACACACATTTTCCAGTAGATATGTTTCCATATAAGGAAACCGGGCTTTTTAAGAAGTCTGGCTTCAAATCCAAACTTCCGAAAAGCCCGGAAATACGCCGCTTTCTGGCACTTGATTTTATTTCCTTGACATCGAGACAACCGTCTCTACGTGAAAAGTGTGTGGGAACATATCAAATGGCTGTATGTCTTTAATTTCGTAAGATTTAGATATATAGGCAACATCCCTAGCTAAAGTAGTAGGATCGCAAGAAACATAGACGACTCTCTTTGGTTTTAATTTCAGTAAGGCATCAAGGAATCTTTTATCAGAACCTTTTCTTGGGGGATCCATGAATAAAACATCAACCCCTTGTTTGTTTGTTGCCATCCTAACCATAAAAGAAGAAGCATCATCGTTATACATCCTAAAGTTAGTGATGTTATTTCTTTTTGCATTTTTTATTCCGTCTATTACGGCTTCTTTTACTAATTCGACCGAGATTATTTCCTTTGCTTTCTTGCTAGCAATTAATCCAATTGTCCCGATTCCTGAATAAGCATCAAAAGCAATGTCTTCTTTGGTCAATTCTGCTTTATCAATCGCATAGCTATAGAGCTTTTCAGTCATTATGGGGTTGGTTTGATAGAAAGATTTCGCTGATATCTGGAAATTGACTCCACATAATGTATCTTCTATATATCCTTTTCCATATAGGATTCTTTGCTTTTCGCCTAGGATTACATTTGTATCTCTTGTATTAATGTTTTGGATGATTGTAGTTATTTCAGGACATTCTTTTATTAAAGTCTTAACAAAATTATTCCTGCTAGGAAAAACATCAACTGAAGTAACTAAAACAACCATTATCTGTTTCTTGTAAAATGAAGTTTTAATGAGGACGTGTCTTAATATTCCCCATCTTTCATCTTCGATATATGGTTCGATTCTAAATGACTTCAATAGCTTTTTAATCGCGTCCAAAATGCGTTTGGCACGTATGTCTTCAATATAACAAGTATCGATAGGAACGATTACATGGGTATTAGATTTATAAAATCCGCAGTAGGGGTTGCCTTTATTATCTTTTCCAAAAGGCATTTGGATTTTATTCCTATAGAAATATGGTTCATCCATCCCGATGCAAGGATTTACCTTAACGTCCATCTTGGCAATCTTGGTAAATTGTTCTTTAACTTTCTTGGTTTTATATTCTAACTGGGCATTATAGGAAAGCTGTTGAAAGCAACATCCGCCACAAGCGGAACAAACTTTGCGTTTAGGTTCGATTCTATCTTTAGAAACCTTTGTTAGCCTTTTTATCTTTCCAAATAAAGCCCCGTTACGTTTATAAGTTATTTCTATTTCCCCTTCTTCGCCAGGAAACATCCCGTCAACAAAAACAACATCTTTGTTGGATTTGAAAACGCCTTTGCCTTCAAAAGACAAATCGACACAGCTTCCTTTTAGAATTTGGGGGATAGACTTATTCATTTTATATCGCAGCTTTTTCCTTTGGGCCATTCATCATTTCGACAATGGCTTCCATTTCTTTTTTGGCATCTAGACGAGGGAATAATTGCTCACCTTTATTGACTTTGATGTTATCTAAAAGATGTACATTATGCATGTTTTTGTATACACGTCCCTCTTCTTTTAATCCAAGTTGATCAAAAATCTTATCTGATTTAGTAACTAGGATTGGCTTTAATAACATACCTGCAGTGAATAAGACATGCGCTAAATGAGACATGACTGAAGATAACTCTCTTACTTTGCTTTCATCTTTTGCTAAAGCCCAAGGAGCATTTTCTTCAATATATTTATTAGCCCTGCTAACTAGGTTCATTACTTCTGCATAAGCTTCGGTAACTTTTAGGTCATCAACAAGCAATTCATATTTAGAGATGGTGTTTTCTTCCATTTGCTCTAAATCAGTATCAAATGGTCCAACTCCTTGCTCATAAGCAGGAATTATTCCATTGAAATATTTATCAATCATGGAGACAGTTCTATTTAAAAGATTGCCTAGGTTATTTGCTAAGTCTTGGTTAATTCTCATTACAAATTGTTCAGGAGTGAAAACGCCGTCTTGCCCAAAAGGAATTTCCTCTACTAGGTAATATCTAAGGGCATCGACTCCATATCTATCAATAAGTGGGTAGGCTGAAATGGCATTGCCTCTAGATTTAGACATCTTTCCGTCTTTCATCATTAGTAAACCATGGACGAATAATCTGTTTGGTTCTCTTAATCCAAGAGATTCAAGGAACATTGGCCAATAGATTGCATGGAATCTAGTTATATCAGCCCCGATTACATGTACTATCTCACAATTTTCATCTTCCCAGAATTCCTTGAATTTGGAATCATCATTTTGAAGATATCCTAACGCGGAGATGTAATTTACAAGGGCATCAAGCCAAACATAAACAACATGCTTTTTATCTTCTTCTACTGGTACTCCCCAGGTAAAAGAAGTCCTAGAGACACATAAATCTTGAAGACCAGGTTTGATGAAGGTATTAATCATTTCGTTCTTCCTAGATTCAGGGGTGATGAATTTAGGATTTGCATCATAGAATTTAAGCAAAGAATCTACATGCTTATTACATCTATAGAAATAAGCTGGTTCATCTTTTCTTTCCACTGGTCTATGGCATTCTGGGCAAAGATGCTCTTCCCCAACCTGGGTTTCGGTCCAATATGTTTCTTCATGGACGCAATACCAACCTGTATAGGAAGAAAGATAGATATCATCTTGTTTCAATAAACGAGAAAAAATCTTTTTGACAGTTTCGACGTGTCTTGCATCTGTAGTCCTAATGAAATCATCATTAGAGATGCACATTGCTTTCCAAAGGTCTTTGAATCTAACAACAATTTCATCAACAAATTGCTGTGGAGTAACCCCTTTTGCCATGGCATTCTTTTCTATTTTCTCGCCATGTTCATCGGTGCCTGTAAGGAAATATGTTTCATACCCCCTTAGTCTTTTTCCTCTAGCAATGACATCACATAAAGTCGTGCAATATGTATGTCCTAGATGTGGTGATCCACTTGGATAATAAATAGGGGTAGTAATATAGAATTTTTTCTTGTTCATGATTGTTTCCTCCCTAGGGAAAAATAAAGCCGCGTTTATCTCGCGGCTATTTTACCATTTTTTACAATAAATTGGCTTATTTGTTTTTGTTAGACTTGGCAAGTTTCTTGTTGAAACGATCGATTCTACCATCGTTAGCAACGAAACGTTGTTTTCCGGTATAAAATGGGTGGCAATTTGAGCAGGTATCAACCTTGATTTCATCAAGAGTAGAACCAGTTTCGAATGTCGAACCGCAGGTAGTGCAGGTTACTTTGCACTTGTGGTATTCCGGGTGGATTCCTTTTTTCATGTCCATTACTCCTTTCGCCGTATGAGGCTTCTCACACAGAGAGTTCGGCAATAAAGATACACAAAAAAGTTTGCTTGTTCAACCTTATTTTTCTAATAGAAAAACGAAAAAGGGAAAATTGGCTCATTTATCAACGTTTTTAACTCTAAATTTAGGAGGCAATAAAATCATCTCCTTGCTTATTCTCTTGCTAGAAATAACAGGATTTAGACCTAAAGCAAAGTTAGGGATAATCGATTTATATCTAGTTAACATCGAAATATATCCATCTTTTAATCCGGTTTCTTCTTCGATATTTAGATAAAGGAAATCAGCATATTTATTGTGAAGCAAGTTATACAACTTCCTATTTTGTTTAATATCTATTTCATCTAATTTCTTCTTCGCGTTTATTAAATCGATTTTCTCGACTTGGCTTGATAAGGAAAATATTCCGATTACTTTACTTATTGGACAATCTTCCTCGTATTCATATTCTTTAAAGCAGTAGACATAACTGATTTCGCCTTGGTCTATTAATTTATTCCTTTTGTAATAATATGGTTTAAGAAAATCAATCTTCTTGTTTATAAAATTATTCTTACAACATAAAAGAAGCCTATCTTCCTTATTTAGAGTAGTCCTGATTTTATTGAAATTGGCGTTTTCGATTTCTTTTAGCTGTTTTAAATTCACATAATTATTGTAGTTATTTTTTTTAAAAGTACACTATAAACGCTAAAAACATGCAAAGGAGCTACTATGATATCAAAACAACTTGCTATCGGAGTATTAAATGAAGCCCTCTTAACTGGTGGAGATTATGCAGAAATCTATCTAGAAGAAAATGAATCTTCTATTATTTCTCTTGAGAATGGAACTGTTGAAAGAGTTGGTTCCTCTCTTACCTATGGGGCAGGAATTAGAATCCTAAAAGGAACTGAATCCGCTTATGGATATACTTCCGATTTAACTAAGAAAAGTTTAATGGAGTTGGCTAATAAGCTTTCTTCTAGATTCGAAGGGGAAAGAGTTATTACAGTCAAGGAAATTGAAAACCAAAAAGTAAAGGTCATTAATAAAATCAAGGACCATCTTGATGAAGTTAAGCCTGAAGAAAAGATTAAATACCTTAAGGAATGTTATCAAATCACTAAGGAAGTATCCCCAAAGATAGTCCGTATTATTGATAATTTCATTAACAATAAGAAGAAAATAGAAATCTTCAATGCTGAAGGTGAAGTTGGCAAGCATTATAAGAATAGCGAAGAAAGAGGCAGGCTTACCATGGTTGCCATGGCTTCTACCGAAGAAAATGGAATCGAAAGCTATTTCACTGGACCTGGCAAATATGCTGGATGGGATTATTTTACTTCCGTCTTGGATTATAAAGAGGAAGCAAAAAAAGTCGGCGAAAAAGCCGTCATGATGCTTACTGCTAAAGAATGCCCGTCAGGAAGATTCCCTGTTGTCATTGGAAATGGATGGGGCGGAGTCATATTTCACGAAGCCTGCGGCCATTCACTAGAAGCAACCTCAACTGCTAAAGGATTATCCGTATTCTCTCATTCGATTGGAGAACAAATTGCCTCTCCTATCGTATCTGCTTTCGATGATGGGACAATAAGAAATGAATGGGGTTCAAATAATATTGACTCTGAAGGTCATGTTACGATGAATAACCAACTTATCAAAGACGGTATATGTGTTGGATTCCTTGTTGATAAGGCAAATGGAAGAAAACTAAATATGGAAGCTAATGGATGCTCTAGAAGAGAAAGCTATAGATATGCCCCAACTTCAAGAATGTCTAATACTTACATTGCTAAAGGCAAGGATAAGCCAGAAGATATCATAAAAGATACCAAACTAGGGATTTATGTTGTTAATTTCGGTGGCGGATCTGTCGAGCCATCTACTGGTGAATTTAATTTCTCTGCTAGCGAAGCCTATATTATAAGGGATGGAAAGATTTGCGAGCCTGTAAAAGGATGCACCCTTATTGGAAGCGGCAAAGAAGTATTGATGAATATTGATAGAGTCGGGAATGACCTTGATTTAGGCCAAGGTATGTGCGGATCTTTATCTGGATCAGTTCCTGTCAATGTCGGCCAACCAACAATTAGGATAAAAGAAATTACTGTTGGCGGAAGAGGAGGAAAATTAGAATGAATTTTGCAAAGTTTTTTGCCCTTGCCAAAGAAAAAGGCGTCGAGCAATCCCAAATAAAATTATCTAAATCCAGCAGCCTTACAATTAAATTATTCCATCATGAAATCGATTCTTATAAGGTTGCCAATTCACAAAGATTAATTGCCTGCGGTTTATATAAAGGCAAATTAGGATTCGGAGTAAGTGAAAAGATTGATTCTTCTTCTTTCTCTTTCCTAGTTGACCAAATCATATTGACTGCGTCGTATTCAGAAAAGCCATGTGAAATCGGCTTGTTCCCTGGCTCTCCTAAATATAAGAAGAGGAATGTCTATAATAAAGAATTGTCTTTAATTCCTGTTGAAAAGAAAATTGCCTTGATAAAGGAATTAGAGAATGCAATCTATGCAGCCGATTCTAGAATTACCGATGCCGATGATGTTACCTATATTGAAGGTGAAGGTTATTCTGAATTCTACAATTCCTTTGGATTGAAATTAAAACAAAAAGATAACAATTTCGTTATCTTTGCTGGTGCTATAGCCAAAGACAAAACCGAGACCAAGACTTTCTATGATGTCTTCATTGATAATGACTTATCCAAATTCAATGTTGATAAATTTGCTAAATCCATCGTTTCTAGGGCTGTTTCTAAATTTGGTGGTGCCCCTTGTGCCTCGAATAAATATCCAACAGTCTTGGATAAATCGGTCGTATCTCCACTAATTAGCTATTATCTATCATCTACTATAGCGGATAATGTCCAACGCCATTCTTCCGTTTTGGAAGGCAAATTAAATCAAAAGGTTGCTTCATCTAAACTAACTATTGAAGAAAAGCCACTCGCCAAGAATCTATTCTATTCGTTCTTTGATGATGAAGGTGTTGCAACTCAAAATCATTTCATTATTAAAAATGGTGTCTTAAAAACCTATTTATATAATAGGGAAACCGCTGCTAAAGACGGAGTTGAATCTACTGGTAATGGCGCTTGGGGATCTGGCAAGTTTGGAACTACCTTCTCTAATATCTTCGTTAAAGGAGGAAAGGCAAGTTTTGATGAACTTATTTCTCCTATTAAAGAAGGTGTCTATATCACCGAAATTGCAGGTTTAGGAACTGGGATGAATTCAAATTCTGGTAACTTCTCTTGCCAAGCCGAAGGATATATGATTCGTGATGGGAAAATTGCTGAACCATTGAACCTTATTACAATTTCTGGCAACCTCTTCAAGATGTTTAAGGACTTAAAGGGATTCTCTAATAGAACTGAGATTGATGATTCTGCAGTTTCTGTTGGTGACGCTTATATAAAATCTCTTTCTATCGGCGGAAAATAAAATCATTATTTAGACCACTAGGATTATCTATGCCATTCCTGATGGTCTTTTTCTTTTATTTAAAATAAGCGACCCGTGTAGTGATTTTGCGATGTGATTTAAACAAAAACATCGATAAATAGGCGTTTTAACTAAAATTTAATTCATACCGATATGTTTATTTAGATACATGGGTAGCCTAAATTTTATTTTTTGATTAATTGACACGTTTTTATTTTTAAATAAAGGTTGTTTTATTCTTTAAAGAAGCGAAAATATCATTATCAAATCAAGGAGGGATTTTGTATGGATGAAAACGAAAAGAAAATCAAACCAATCTCGATAGTTTTATTTGTAATTGTATTATTGCTATCTATTGGTTTAGTTGTTGTTCCATTTGTTTCAAAATTTGATTTTTTCAATGCAGAAAGTGGGTTAATTCCCGTAATGAAGGAAGTTTTGACTTTTAATTCTTCCTCATTTAGTGGCAATTTTAAAGCCGTTGCCATTATCGATGGGGTTTGGGGCTATTTAGTAGTCGCTTGCTTCCTAATTGGCTTAATTGGAGTTGCTGTTAGAAAGAAACCTGCCATGTTACTTGGAATGTTTGCTTTCCTTCTCGGCGGGCTCGCTTCTTTCTATGGATTAGGCTTAGTCTTAACTAGAGTAGATATAAAAGCATTGACTACCATCGCTTCTTTAGTAGCCTCTGCTATATTGATCATCTTATCCATCGCTTCCTTTATGTTTGCTTTCTCTTGCTCTAAATCAAAAGAGACTAGCGAGCCAGTCGTGGAAGAAGAAAAGATTGAAGAGCCAAGTGAAGAAAAAGGTGAAGAAGTCAAGCTAGATCAAATCGAAGACATCGAACCTGCAAACGAAGAAAAGGTTGAAGAAAAACCTACTGAAGCAGAGGAAGAACCAAAGGTTGAAGAACCTAAAAATGAAGAAGACCCTGCAACTAAGAAACCTGTTAAAAAGGCAGCTAAAAAGGCTTCTGAAAAGGTTGCTGAACCTAAAGAAAATAAGGTTGAACCAAAAGAAGAAAAGCCTGTTGCTAAAGTTGAAGAAGCTCCAAAAGAAGCTGCTAAACCAACAAAAGGCCAAACTGGAAAATATGAAGTATTCCCAGAAGCCGGTTTCTATAAATATAGATTAAAGGCAAATAACGGCGAGATTCTTCTAGTCTCCTCCTCTTATAAAACTAGAGAAGGTGCCCATAATGGCATTGCTACTTTACGTAAGAATGTTAAAGAAGGATCTAAGCGCGTTGTTACTGATAAGAGTGGATTCTCTCAATTTAGAATTTCTACTGCTAATGATGGACGTTTAATTGTTGCTGGTGAAATCTATCCAACATTATTATCTGCTCAAAATGCATTATCTTCTGTTGAAAAGTTCTATAAGACCCATAGGGAAAACGATTTAGAAGAAATACCAGAATCTGAAATCAGGGAATGGAAGGTTGAACTTCCTCCAGTTAATGATACTGCAAATGGTAAAGTTGAAATCTTTATCGCTGAGGATGGCAAGAAATGGCAAGGACGTTTACTTGCTTCCAACGGCGTCTTACTATTTATGACTACTACATATTCTTCAAAGAATGCCGTCATTAAGGCAATTGAAAATATCAAGGAAAAAGCTCTTGCTGGATCAATTTCCATCTTAAGAGATAAGCAAAACCGTTATCAATTCCGTGTCTTCTCCGATAACGGAGCAGTCCTAGTAATGGGTGAAACTTATCCATCTAGAGACTCTGCAATCTCTGCGGCTTCTAGCGTTAGGAACTTCATTGGTTCTGCTAAGCTAGTTGATTTATCAAAACAAAATTAAGTTACGTCTGGGCCTAGTCAATTCTAGGCCCTTTAAAATTTTTTACCCTTGGATTATTTTCTTTAGGGTATAATCTTTTTCGGAGGAGGTTATAAATACCATTCTATTATTATGTTTATAAAAGAGAAAAAGGCCAGTGAACTAGCCGAACTATTGAATCCGTTCGACTATGTAATCCTAGATACCTGTTCTCTTATGGATGAAAATTTTCCAGAATGGATGGATGTTCTAATAGACGCGAAGAATTACCGTAAAAAAGGTCAGCAAATCGTTGTATTCAAAACATGTATTGATGAATTAAAGAAACATCTAAAGAACAAGAAACACGATTCAAAACGTATTGCTGCTAAAAGAGCGCTTAAAATTGTCCGTCATGCAAAATGGAGAAAGCTATTAACTGTTTCAAAGATCAAAGAAAGCCAAAATTTTGCGGACAATGTAATTTTTGTAAAAGTATCGGCTGATAGAATCTATTCTAGAGTCGCGGTAATTACGCAAGACAAAAAACTCGCATACGACTTAGTAAATTTGAATAATTTAGCTAGTCAAAGAGGCTACAAAGTATTTGTCTATAAAATAGCCCCAGGAGGCGTATTAGAGAATAATAAAGGCGCTCCTGCTATTAAAGAAAACCATTCAAAACCAATTGAAAAGGATAATCTAAAAGAGAAAAAGGAAAATGCTTTTCCATTTGCCTTGGTTAAGGTAATGGAAGCGGATTCAAAACTAAAAGACACCCTTTCTTCACCTACTTATCCAGTCGAGAAGAAGATTGCTGATATTAAAGCCCAATTAGCTAATCTAAATAGGCTTAATGAAGGTGATAGAAAGAAGTTAACCCTTGCCTATGATGCTTCTAAATTAAATGCATTATTAAGGCAACATTCTATTAAGATTAAGCCAAAAGAGGCGACCCCTGTAGTTAAAAAGGAAGAAAATAAGCCTATTGCTGCTTCTCCAATAGAAACTAAGCAAAAGCTTTATTATGGAAACGGCAGGACTATTGAAGACGCATTAAATGATGTATCCACTCATTATGGACTTCTATATAGAGATCCAACTGTTCCTTATTTTCCTTTGATTCACGGCAAGGCTGATTTAACTATCCCTGATTATAGGAATATGGTTGAAAAGATTGGCTCTGTTTTAAAGAAATTTAATAAATCATCTTTCTTCTATTCTTCTTTTGAAGTTATCTGCGAAAAGGTATCTAATGGCTATCATGTCTATATGGATTTTGATGCTAAAGATCCTAAAGTAAATAAGAAAGAAACTAAGAAGGTAGAGCCTATTGCTAAAATAGAACCTGTTACAAAGAAAATGGAAAATGCCCCTAAACCTAAGATAGAGAAAGCTCTTCCTAAGGTCGAGGTGAAAAAAGATGATGTCAAAAAGGCAGAATCTAAACTAGTTTCTTCTAAAAAAACATCTAAATCTAGCAAGAAGGCCAAGGTAATAGAAAACAAGCCAGTAGTCCTTAAAAAGGAAGAAAAGCCTGAATCCGTTCAGGTCGTTGTTCCTAATGGAGCGACTTTGCTTGTTGGAGAACCAAGTAAAGATAAATCCAAAAAGAAAGAACCTAATAAGCAAAAGGAATCTGAAAAAGTAGAAAAATCAAAGAAACAAGAACCTAAAAAGTCTAAGACTCCTGCAAAAGAGTCTAAAAAACCAGTTTCTAAGCCTAAAGCTTCCAAAAAGGTTCCCGTTGATGAAATCTTAGCTTTTGATAAAAGATTAAAGGCAGTTTTGTCTAATCCGAATTATCCAAAAGAAGATAAAATCAAGGATATAAAGAAGCAACACGAAGATATAAAGCTACTTTCTAGCGAAGATAAAAAGAAGCTTTTACTTAGTTCAAGAAAGCTAAATTCCTTATTATCGGAATTAGACAAAAATAGTCATTTGTAGGAAACCGTTCATTTTTAGGCAATTAACCCTTTTAAGTTCCGTTAAAATTGGTAATATATCTACCGAAAGGTAGGCTATAAAATAAATGGCTAAAAAAGTTAAAAAATCAATGTTGCCAGTTTTCATCATGGCAGCAGCCCTCGTCTTTGCCGTATTAGCAATTGTCTTCTCAGTTGCCCTAGACTTTGCTGGAGCTAAGTTTGTCACTACTTCTTCGACAACTGACGGTTCCATCTACAAAGGTACTGATGTCTTCTTTGGAACAAAAGACGATTCCGGCAAACAAGTATTGGTTGGAAGCACTCTCGGCTTAGTCGGTTTCATCATGATGATCGTTGGTACAGTTGCTTTACTTGCTGGACTTGCTATCTCCTTTAAGAAAGCTAAGATTGGCAAACTTGTCGCCGCTGTCGCTGGATTAGTTCTAGTCGTCGCTGGTATCTTCATGTTTGTTGCCCCTGGTAATTTTGTTAGCATCAATACTGAAAAATTAAACGGACTTCTTGGCTCCCTTGCTGGCTTAGTTGGCGCAAAAGCTGAAATTGTTGGCACATTACAAACTGGCGCTATCCTTTCTGGTATCTTTGGATTAGTTTCCGGGATTGCTGGAATCGGTGCTGCTGTTGCTAAGTAATTAACTAAACAAAACTGATTAGCCCAGTTGATTCTGGGCTTTTCTTTTTGTTTAGATGGCTATAATAATGACTTGTAAGAAGGCTAGGGTATGAACAAAACCAATGTAATGCGCTTACTAGACGCTGCAAATATAAAGTACGAAGAAAGAGTCTATTCCGAAGAAATTGTTGATGGGATAGGCGTTGCTAATAGTTTAAACGAAGATCCTGAATGCGTATTCAAGACTTTAGTAACCGAAAACGATAAGAAAGAGCATTATGTTTTTTGCATTCCTGTTACCAGCGAATTGGATTTGAAGAAGGCTGCTAAAGCATCAAGTTCAAAATCTATTTCAATGATAAAACAAAAAGAATTATTACCTTTGACTGGATATATCCATGGTGGATGCTCCCCGATAGGTTTAAAGAAACAGTTTCCTGTATTTATAGACGAGACTGCTCAATTATTCGATAAAATCTACGTTTCGGGCGGTAGAAGAGGCTTTCAAGTTGGCTTAAATCCAAGCGATTTATTATCTATGGTAAATGGCGAATATAAAGATTTATCAAAAAATTAGCACTCAACCCTTGACACTGCTAAAAAAAGGCTTACTATATTGTTAGCACTTGAAATGCGAGAGTGCTAAAAAACCATTAGGAGGTCTAAATTATGTCACACAATATTGGTCGTTATGCTGGAAGCTTCTTGGATCCATTCTTCGATAATCTTTTCGAAGATGTAAATTCTGAGAATTTTGGTGCCTTGTCTATGAAAACAGACATCAAGGAGAACCAAGATAAATATACTCTCGAAGTCGAATTACCAGGATTCGATAAGAATAACATCTCTCTTAATTTGAAAGATGGCTACCTTACCGTTACTGCTAAGGTCAATCGTTCTATCAAACATGAAGAAGGCAAAAAAGAAGGCTTTGTTCATAGGGAACGCTTCTCTGGATCGGCTACTCGTAGCTATTATGTAGGCGATATCGATCAAAAAGATATCCATGCCTCATATAAAGATGGTGTTTTGTCAATCGATCTTCCAAAAGAAGATGTTAAGAAGGTTGAAGAACAACATCAAATTGCTATCGACTAACCGTTTAACATTGGTAAAAAGCTGCTATGGCATATAGGCTGTGGCGGCTTTTTTGTTGCCTGAAATCATAAATTTCCCATTAAAAAGCAATGATGATTTAATGGATGATTTCCCACTATGAAAATGGTGGTGAAAAATTAGTTTTTCTACTGTATTCCCGTTTGATAATAGATGTCTTTTAAGTTCTATAAGACTTTTATAAGGCGCTTTTCGACTGGTTCTATATAAAATCGCCTTAACGCATTTTTATTGCATATTATCGGGCTGTTAATTATACTAAAGATACCCCTAGGGGGTATTTATGAATAAAAGATTTGATGTTAATGGAATGACATGCTCTGCTTGCGAAGCCAATGTCAAAAGAACTGTATCTAAACTTAATGGAGTTAATAGCGTTAATGTTTCTTTGCTAGGCAAAAGCATGAACGTTGATTATGATGACTCGATTATTAAAGAAAATGCGATTATAGAGGCCGTAAACGCTTCTGGTTATTCTTGCTCGCTCTATGTTAATAAAACATTGAAGCAGATCGAAACGGATAGAAAGAACGCATTAAAAAAGACATTTAAAAAAGTCATTGTTAGCTTTGTGCTACTAGTTTGTTTAATGGTCTTTTCTATGGGCCCAATGATTTTTGGATATCCAAAGATGGATGATCCTAATTATGGGTTGATAATGATAATAGATATAAGCATTCAATTTGCTTTCCTAATCCCAATTATAATCTTAAATTTTTCCCACTTCAGTTCAGGGTATAAAAGTTTAATAAAACTCCACCCAAATATGGACTCGCTAGTTGCCTTGGGTTCTACCGTCTCCATTCTTTATGGCATTTATTCTTTTGTCTTAGTTATTGTAGGGCAGGTTAGCCACAATCATGAACTGTTAATGAACAACGCAATGAACATTTACATAGAATCTGGAGCAATGATTCCTGTAATTGTTGGGTTAGGAAAATTCTTAGAGGCAAAAGCTACTTCTAAAACTTCGTCTGCGATTGCATCTCTTATTGAACTATTGCCAGATGTAGCAACAGTAAGAAGAAATAATAAGATTTTTGAGATAAAAACCGAAGATTTAGTTGTTGGAGATATTGTCATTGTAAAACCAGGGCAGGCAATTCCTTGCGATGGAATTATTGTTGATGGAAATTCTCACGTTGACGAATCTTCGCTAACTGGAGAATCAAAATTAATTAAAAAAACTGTAGGAGATAAAGTCATTGGTTCTACAACTAATAAAGAAGGTAGCTTTGAATTCAAGGCTACATCTATTGGCAACGATACTGTCATGTCACAAATTATTGAGTTAGTAAAAGAAGCAAGCCAGTCGAAAGCACCTATTTCTAGATTAACAGATAAGATTTCCTTATTCTTTGTACCTACTGTTATCGGCCTCTCTTTAATAACTTTTATTGTTTGGGTTTCTTTGGGATTTGGAGGAGTGCTAACTGATGTTAATAATCCTCTTGATCTAGCTTTCCAACTAGCTGTTTCGGTTTTAGTTATTTCTTGTCCTTGTGCATTGGGATTAGCTACTCCTGTATCAATTATGGTTGGAACTGGAAAAGGCGCTGAAAACGGAGTCTTAATTCGTTCGGCTGAGGCTTTTGAAAGATTAAATAAGGTAGATACAGTTATTTTTGATAAAACTGGTACCTTAACAAAGGGCGAAATGAGCGTTGCTGAAGTAGTTGCTTTTAATACTGATGAAAAACAAATAATGGAAGTAGCGTGTGAACTAGAAGAAAAGTCTGAACATCCATTATCAAAGGCAATAATTTCATATGGCAAGAGACAAGGAATAATTTCTTCTAGCAAATTAAATTGCAATTTTGTTTCTGGAAAAGGAATCACGTCTTCTTCTTGTTCAATCGGAAATGCTAGTTTAATGAATGATAGGGGAGTGGATATTTCTTTTGTTCAAGACAAAATAATGGATTTATCTAGTAATGGCTATACTGTTTTATTTGTAGAAAAAGATTCGATTCTAATTGGATTAATTGCAGTAGGTGACATTCTAAAAGATGATTCCATTGAAGCAATACAAGAATTAAAGAAAATGGGCAAGCATGTTGTCATGCTTACTGGCGACAACGAGGCTAGTGCAAAATATTTTGCATCTAAATTGGGCGTTGATGAAGTATTTGCCAATGTTTTGCCTAACCAAAAAGAAGAAGTTGTTGATAGACTCCAAAAACAAGGCAGATCTGTTTTGATGGTAGGGGATGGGGTAAATGATGCACCATCTCTAGCAAAAGCTGATATCGGGGTATCTATTGGTTCTGGGACCGATGTAGCTAAAAATAGTTCCGATATTATCTTGATGAATGATTTAGTAAATGATGTTCCTTTTGCTATTAATTTAAGTAAAAAGGTAGTTAAGACCATAAAAGAAAACTTGTTATGGGCTTTTATGTATAACGTTATTTTAATTCCTCTAGCAGCAGGGGTGTTATATTGGGTAAAAGTGAATCCAAATTGGTTCACAGGAAGTAAGCAACATTTGGTGCTTACTCCTATGATTGCTTCTTTGGCTATGTCATTTTCATCCATTACAGTTGTCCTAAATGCATTGAGGATTAAATTATTTAAAAAATAAGGAGAAGAAAGATGTTATTTGGTGGAGTTAAACAAGTTGTTACTATTGAAGGGATGAAGTGCATGCACTGCGTTGCACATGCTACAGATGCCCTTAAATCAATCGAAGGCGTAAAGTCCGTTAATATTAGCCTTGAAAAGAAAGAAGCCATTATTAAATCTAAGGCCGGCATTGATCCAGAATTAATCAAAAAAGCCATTGCTGATGTTGGGTATACTGTTACGGATATTAAGTAAATGAAAGCCGACCATAAGAAAATAAATCGATATATTCAAATTGCTAGGGGCCAACTCGACGGTATTATGAAAATGATTGAGGATGATGACTATTGCGTCGACGTCTCCAATCAACTTTTAGCTACTATTTCAATACTAAGAAAGGCTAATTCCGAGGTTTTAAGTGCTCATTTAGCTTGCTGCGTCAAAAATTGTCCTGCTGAAGAAATGGATCAAAAGGTCGAAGAAATTAAGAAATTAATCGAAAGAATGTCCGACTAAAGCTTCATTATTGGAATTACTTCGTCTTGTAGCCCAGCGACGACTTCAAGTTTATTATTTCTTATATGTAAATTTGTTTCGCTTCTCATTCCGAAATCTTCGGCATATATGCCTGGCTCATCTGAGAAGCTAGTTCCCTCCATAAGGGTTCTTTCATCATGAGTTTCGTAATTATCTAGATTTGCACCAGGCCCATGAGGAGAAACATCTACTGCAATATTATGCCCAACTCTATGGGTGAAATATTCTCCATATCCTGCTTTTGCTATTATTTCTCTAGCCACGTCATCGGCTTCGAAAGCATATACTTTTCTTTTTGGCAGCTCTTCTTTTAGAAATGATATAACTCCATTTCTAGCATTTTTTACTATTTCAAATCTATCTTTATATATTTGGGGGATTTCACTTCCGACATAGCCCATCCAAGTAATGTCGGCGTATACTCCGTCTTCATTATCGTTTTTTGCCCACATATCAATTAGGACTAGATCTCCTTCTTTGATGATACCGAAATCATCTTTAGTAGGCGAGTAGTGTGGATTAGAAGCGTTCTTGCCAGTTGCAACTAAAGGAGGATCATCAAAAGTCATTCCTTCTTCTTTAAACCTTCTAGCAATATATTGTTGGATTTTGTATTCGTCTGTCTGCCCAAATTCTTCTATCTCTAATTTAATCAATTTGAAAGCTTCATCTTTGATTTGCAGGGTTTTCTTGCATGCATCAAGTTCATTTTCGTATTGATTTTCAGTCAAAACTGCAGTTAATGATTGGAGTAAATCTCCACTAGAAACAATTTCAACTCCTAGGCTTTTAACAAAGGAAACCGAACCATAATCGGCAGTAGAAATTCTCATCAATAAGCCATTAGAAGAAACATCCATCATTATCTTTTTCTTGTCTTTCAATAACTTAGTTTCTAACTCTAGCATCTCTTGCCAAGTCTTATAGACAAGTAAATCAAATTGAGATGTTACTAATTCATCTTTTAAATAAACCGTATCAATAATGTGTGTTATTAAAGTTGCCTTTCCTTCTTTAGGAATAAAGCAAAGAAGTTTTCTAGTAAGCATTCTTCTTCCGATGAGGGAGATTAGGGCAGTGTTTTTGCATTCATAATCGATGCAAAGGTAGCCATCGACATTTAGAGAGGATAATTTAGTTTGAATTTCGTTAAGTTTCATACATATTTAGTATATCACTTGTTATAAATAATAATTATTTTGCTAAAATAAAATGTATGGAAACAATACCACTTTCTAAACATCCTAATCCCTACTTTGAAAGAAAAAGATACTTTAGCCTTAATGGCAAATGGGATTTTATTATTGATAAGCAAGCTGGATTTCCTTCATCTTATAATGAAAAAATACTTGTCCCGTATTCAGTTGAAACTGAATTATCAGGAATAAATAGAAGGGTAGCAAAAGATGATTTCTTGCATTATAAAAAGTCTTTTGTCGTTCCTAAAGAATATGAAAATTATCGATTAATCCTTCATTTTGAAAATGTTGATCAAGTTAGCCACATTTATTTTAATAAGAAATATCTAGGAACTAACTTTGGTGGTTATTTGCCTTTTGAATTCGACTTAGGCAAATGCCAAGGAGAAAATGTTATTGAAGTGATTTGCTCTGATGATACCGATTCTCCAATTTATCCTAGAGGAAAACAGCGTAACAAAAATAAAGGCATTTGGTATACACCTACTAGCGGGATTTATGGAAGTGTTTATATAGAAGCAGTTCCTGATAGATACATCAAGTCTTTAAAAATCGAACAGGATTTTGATTCAAAGAAAGCTATATTCAAGATTGATTGCCCTGGTAATAATGAGGAGATTTCAATTGAGATAAGTAAAGATAATAATCTTCTTACTAAGGCTAATTTTTCAAAAGAAGGGGAGGTATGTATCGATTTTTCTTCCTTTTTCTATCATTGGAGCCCAGAAGAACCTAACTTATATTTAATTAGAATATTTGGTAATGATGATGAAGTTTTTTCTTCCTTTGGATTTAGGAAATTCTCTTCTATTAAATATAAAGGACATAATGTCTTTGCTTTAAATAACAAACCTTATTTCCTTAGCGGAGTTCTTGATCAAGGTTATTTCCCTAAGGGAGGCTTAACTCCATCTTCTTTTGAAGATTATGAAAATGACATAAAGGCAATGAAATCATATGGTTTTAATTGTCTTAGGAAACATATCAAAGTCGAGATGAATATGTTTTATTACCTATGTGATAAATTAGGCATGATTGTCACGCAGGATTTTGTTAATGGAGGGGCCAAATATAAGGATTTCTTAATTTATACGGCTCCGTTTATAACTTATAAATTTAATGACACGAAAACTTATTCTTTGCTTGGAAGAAAGTTAAAGGAATCTCGTGATTTCTTCGAAAATAGCATCACTCCATTTTTAACTCATTTTCAAAACCAAACTTGTATTGCTGTATTTACTTTATTCAATGAAGGATGGGGCCAATTTGATGCGGTTAGGTTGTCAAATAAATGTAAGCCTAATCTAAATGGAAGACTATTAGATTCGACTTCTGGTTGGTATGACCAAGGA
The DNA here is from genome assembly GCA_052273085.1 of Candidatus Alloenteromonas sp. Classification (GTDB taxonomy): domain Bacteria; phylum Bacillota_I; class Bacilli_A; order RFN20; family CAG-826; genus Alloenteromonas. The sequence goes on along the minus strand of DAVZIW010000010.1, from coordinate 7,881 downwards.
TGTGGCGATTTTTATTCAAGGCACATCTATTTCAAAAAGATTAAAATCAAGGCTAGAGATAATAGGATTCTTTCTTTAACCGAATTCGGCGGTTATTCTTTTGAAGCTAGCAAGGTTAACGAAAAGCATTTTGGCTATGGGAAATGCAAAACTAAAGAAGAATTAAATCAAAAGATTAAGGACGTGTATTTAAATGAAATAATTCCTTGCATGGAAAATAATGGTTTAAGCATTGCTATCTATACTCAATTAAGCGATGTAGAAGGGGAGATAAACGGCTTGCTTAGTTTTGATAGGAGTATATCTAAAGCTGATAAAGGTTTATTGAATGAATTAAATGGAAAGTTGAGGTTTAATAATGATTAAAGCTGTATTTTTCGATATCGACTGGACTCTTTATGATCACGAAGCAAAACGTTTTGTTCCTACTGCAATAGAAGGAATAAAAAAACTAAAAGAAAAAGGAATAAAAGTATTTATTTGCTCTGCTAGAAATACTGAATCTATATTTTCTTTTGGACTTTATAATCTTGGAATTGATTGGGATGGATTTATTTCTAGCGCGGGTGCTTTTGCAGTAATTGGTAAAGACCGTGTAGTTAGAAAGACCTTAATGGAACACGAGGATTTAGTTAAATTATCATCCTTAGTATTAAAGAATGATTTAACGATGCAGATGGTTACCCCTTGGTCTAGATTTTTAATCGCTCCTCCAAACGAATTCTATAAATCTTATCAAGAGATATTTCATGATGATTGTCCTGCCGTTCACCCTTATTCAAACGAAGAAGTAACGGGAACTCTTTTATACGCCCCTGAAAAATTTGACGATGTCTTCATGAAAGCTTTCCCTAATCTATCTTTCTTTAGATTTGCTGAATGCGGCGTTGATATAAATGGTGGTAGGCATGAAAAAGGGGAAGGCATAAAAGCAATAAGAGATGAACTTGGTCTATTGAAAGAAGAATGCGTTTCTTTTGGAGATGATATCCAAGATATTTCTATGGCAGATGAAACTGGAGTTTTTGTTTGCATGGGGAATGGTAAAGAAGAAGTTAAAAAAAGAGCAACTTTAGTTACATCAAAAGTAGGAGAAAATGGCGTTTATTTGGCACTTGTACAACTTGGTTTATTGCCTTAATAAAAAATTGCTATCTCTATAGAGATAATAATAGTATCCTTTTAGCGTTATGGGAAAACTTGATCAAAGAAGGACACCGTTCCTTGACTGTCTAAAACGTTATGTAAAAAAAGATGTTGTACCGTTTGATGTTCCAGGACATCATATGGGAAATATTAATAATAAAGCTACTGCTTTCTTTGGTAAGAAGCTTTATAGATGCGATGTTAACGCTCCAATTGGCACTGATAATCTAGCTAAACCTCATGGACCTCTTTTGCAGGCCGAGAAATTACTTGCAGAAGCTACTAATGCCGATGAAGCATTCTTTTTGATTAATGGAACTTCTTCAGGAATTATTGCCATGATCCTAGCTTCTGTTAAAGCTGGAGAAAAAATAATACTTCCTCGTAATGTCCACAAATCAATTATCAACGCGCTTATTTTAAGTGGGGCTGTCCCTGTATTTGTCATGCCGGAGATTGATAATGATTTAGAGATTGCTAATCAACCTTCTGCTGAAGAATATAAAAAGGCTATATTGAAATACCCTTCTGCTAAGGCTGTATTTGTAATTAATCCAACTTATTTTGGCTCGGTTTCTGATTTAAAGAGCATTGTTGAAATTGCCCATGAACACAAGATGGCTGTTTTAGTAGATGAAGCACACGGGGCCCATTATTATTTCCATGCCGAAGGTTCACCTTTGACCGCAATGGATGCAGGTGCTGATATGTCTAGCGTGTCTCTTCATAAAACAGCAGGCTCATTAACTCAAACCTCAGTTTTATTATTAAAGGGGAAGATGTTTTCTCGTTATGATATCCAAAGAGCATTGAACATCATTAACACGACTTCTCCATCAATGATATTAATGGCTACAATCGATGCGGCTAGATCATATATGGCTACAAAGGGCAAAGAAGACCAAGAACGAGTATATGGGTTGGCCGAATATGCAAAAGAAGAGATAGATAAGATCCCTGGATTTGTTGTCGAAGATAAAAAGCATTTCCTTGAACATGGTTCATTTGACTATGACCAATCCAAGTTAGTTATTGGACTAGATAGATTAGATATTGATGGGTTCCAATTATATTATTTGATTAAGAAAGATTATGATATCCAACTCGAATTAGCAGAGACCTATGCCGTTTTGGCTATATTTGCAATTGGAACAAAGAAAGAACACGTGGATAGATTAATTGAGGCTTTAAAGGATATTTCAAGCAAGCATTTCCATCCAGATATTACTTATGCTGATCATCATTTTGATTCCTCTTTCCCGTTCATGCTTATCCGTCCTAGAGTTGCTTTCCATGCCGATGGAAAGATTGCTAAAATCGATAATTGCCTTGGAATGATTTCTAAGGAAATGGTCATGATTTATCCACCAGGAATTCCGCTTATTATTCCGGGTGAAGTCTGGACAAAAGAATTAATAGACAGGGTTAAATTCTATAAAGCTACAGGAATTACGATTTTAAGTAACTATCCTGATGGTTTTGAAATTGTAGATAATGAGAAGTGGAAGAAATTCCCAATCTATCAAAAACGCCTTAATGACTATAGGGAAAATAGAAGAACTACCCCATCTGGAGATGGCTTTAAGCTTCCTTTTGAAGGAGAAAAGCATAAGGCTACCGTAATTCTTCTTCCATATAGAAAAGATACTTGGAGGGATGACGCCGTTCCTGCATTAGCTAACTATAAACAAGTAATAGAAGCCATCTCTAAACATGAAAAAGTTATAGTAGGCGTTCATCCTTTAATATATGAAAGGGTCGCCCCTTCATATAAAGGAATGAAGAATGTCGAACTATTAAAAATTAGATATAACGATTCCTGGGCTAGAGATAACATGGGCATATATCTAACTAACGGCAAGACTATTCGTGGGGTTGATTTTAGATTCAATGCTTGGGGCGGTGAAGTCGACGGGCTTTATTCAAACTACCAAGACGATGATAAATTAACTTCAACATTCGATAAAAGATATAAGATTAGTGATTACCGTCTTAATTCTTTTGTCTTTGAAGGTGGATCGATTGCTTTTGATGGCAAGGGTACTGCAATAGTTACGGAAGCCTGTCTTCTTTCAAAAGGAAGAAACCCAACTTTAAGAAAAGAAGAAATAGAAGAAGTCCTAAAAGAATATTTATCTCTAGAAAAAATAATATGGGTTCCACATGGAATCTATATGGACGAAACAAATGAACATGTGGATAACATGGTCGCATTTGTTAAACCAGGTGTAGTTGTGATGGCGTGGACTGACAATCAAGATGATCCTCAATATGAATATTGTAAGGAAACTTATGAAGCGTTGACCAATGCAACTGATGCTAGAGGGAAACATCTAGAAATCCATAAGGCCATGCTTCCAAATCCTCCTTTATATATGTCAGAAGAGGAATCTAAAGGAATAGAAAAGAGCAAATTCGAGGCTAAGCCAAGAATGGGGGACGATAGATTATCTGCTTCTTATGTCAATTACTATCAAGGCAAGAATTTCATTATCCTTCCAGCGTTTGGAGTAAAGGAAGATGAAGAGGCCTTAGAATTATTTAAGAAGCTTTATCCAAAGAAGAAAATCCATCAAATAAACACAAGAGAAATATTGCTTGGTGGGGGAAATGTTCATTGCATTACAATGCAGATACCGGAGGTTAAAAAATGAAAACAAAAGTCGCTTTAGTTCAAATGCAAATGTCTTCAGTTTACGAAGAAAATATTGCAAAAGTCGATTCTTTTATCCAAAAAGCCAGCAAGGAAGGTGCTAAATTAATACTTCTCCCTGAACTTTTTGAACGTCATTATTTTTGCCAAGTCGAGAATTATGATTATTTTGATTTAGCAGAAGTTGCTTCTTCTAGCAAGACCTTAGAACACTTTAAAAAAGTTGCTAAAGAAAACCATGTCATCCTTCCTATTTCTTTCTTTGAAAAAGACAATAACTGCTATTTCAATTCATTAGCTCTTATTGATGAAAACGGAGAAATCTTAGGTATCTATAGAAAGTCTCATATCCCAACCGGTGAATGTTATGAAGAGAAGTTCTATTTCACTCCAGGCGATACTGGCTTCATGACTTTTGCCACTTCAATTGGAAAGATCGGAATCGGAATATGCTGGGATCAGTGGTTCCCTGAATGTGCAAGGATACTAGCTTTAAAAGGTGCGGATATTATTTGTTACCCAACTGCCATTGGTAGCGAACCAGTCCTTGATAAAGATTCTAAAGACCATTGGCAAAACGTCATGAGGGGTCATGCAGGTGCCAATATTGTTCCTGTTCTTGCTGCTAATAGAATCGGAACGGAAACAAATGGAAACTCTTCCATGACTTTCTTTGGCTCTAGCTTTATTTCTGATGAATACGGAAATAAGGTAGAAGAACTTTCTAGAGACGAAGAAGGAATCCTCTATCATGAATTCGATTTCGAGTTAATCGAAAAAGAAAGAAGAGACTGGGGTGTATTTAGGGATAGAAGAGTGGATTTATATTCCCCAATTCTAAAATTAAGCGATAAATAATTATCTCCCGCCGAAAAATATAATTCCGAGCAAAGTACAAATGGCTACTAACCCAATAATAATGGGAAAGACATATAGCCATTTGTTTTCTTTATTATCATCTTTTTTCATATATAGTCGCTAGCGTTTATCGTGGAATTAGGTTGATTCTTTATATATTTGAAAGTCAAATCGAATGGATATGTTTTCTTTATTTCTAAAGTTTCGACTCTTCCCTTGCTAAGCCCATAGAAGTAGTTATATTGCTTGCTTTCATTTTGATGGAAATAAAGATAATCAATGACTGCAAATGTATATGTTTCGGTATTTTCTAACTTGAAGTTTTTAGGATAATAACAATTGCGGTTGAAAGTTGATGCAATTTCAATTCCTTTCGCCCTTGCTATTACGATTTCATTCATGAACGGAGTTGCTTTGTAAATATCTGAGTACGTTATTGCTCCTTGCTGCAATGATGCCCTTTGGCTATTCTCAATAGCAAATTGGACTCCTAAATCTTTATATTCATTATAAATTGCGGCACATCCTAAAACTGCTACTTTGGATGAGGAAAGATAACCTCCAGTAAGAGTTCCGGCAACGGCAGTCGATTTAGCTTGAAAAGCCTCGTCTTTAATATATTTATCTACAACGGCAGAGATAGCAGCGTCTTCGCTCCAAGAAGATGAATAGGGCACCATCTTGTATGAATTATCTAAGCAAGCGGTAACCCCATCGTTATAAGTTAATTCAAAATAAGAATAAGCAGTGCCGTTACTTTGGGATTGGACAACTGGTACCCCATCTAATAGGTATTCTTCTTGGGTATGGGTATGGGCTGTAAAGACTCCATCGAAATAATTCTTTAGATTAGATATATTAGCGACGGCAGTATAAGAATCATGGATGACTAATACTACGATTTCACATCCTTCCTTCTTTAATTTATTGGCTTCTAGTCTAGCGTAGTTAGCAGAATTAGCAAAACCAATATCCTCAACATTTTTTGACATGATGGAAGTTGTTTGACCAGTTCCAATCATCCCAACTATTCCAATCTTTACACCATCTTTAGTTAAGGTAATCGAACCTTTGATTCTATCATCCCATTTCGTTTGGGTATAGCCGTTATCCCATTTGACTATATTTCCTGCTAGGAATGGAAAATTGGCTTTTTCTAGATTTTTGAATATGCGTTCCTGACCATAATCGAATTCATGATTGCCTAATGCCATCGCATCGAATCCTGCCTCATTCATGGCTTCAACAACACTTTCTCCATAATAATAATTGGATTCTAGAGACCCTTGCCACATATCCCCAGCCGATAAAAGAATTGAATGTTCTGGATCTTCTTCTTTTAATCTTTTGAGCTCACCGAAATATTTCTTTATCCCAGCTTCATGGCCTTTATATGATTCCCCTTCTAAGATGGCTCCATGGAAATCATTTACGCAATAGAATTTAAATTTCTTTTCGTTACCATCTAACTTAATGCTTTCACTAGAACTAGTTGAAGTCGAAGTAGATGTAGCAGCAATAGAAGAAGTAGTAGTTTTTTCACTTGAACTTGTCTTAGAAGACGATTGGCTAGAAGTGGAGCAAGATGTTAATAAAATGGCTCCAAATGCGATAAATATTAATGATTTTTTGTTTTTCATGGCCTTATTATGACATTTAAAGAGGCTTTATAAAAACATAATTGGCTTTTTTAGTTTTTCTAAAGGAAAAAGTTATGTAGTTTTAGCCTTTTTTAGAACCACTTAAAATAATATAATTTTAAATACATAGGGAAATTTAGATATGGAGAAGGCATTAGTAATACAAGGGGGAGGCACTAGAGGCATATATGCAGCTGGTGTTTTAGACGCCTTTATGATCAGTAAGATTCGTTTCGATTATGTTGTTGGAACTTCAGCAGGCGCTTTAGCGGGTGCTAATTTTGTTTCAGGTGATGAATATAGGTTTAAATTCATCGTAGTTGAACTTATGAATAACCCTAGGTTTATTTCTTTTAGGAATAGGATTTTTAAGGGAACGATGTTTGATTTTGATTATCTTTTCCATGAAGTCCCAAAGGAAATATCTCCATTTAATGAAAAGAAATTCTTCCAATCCAAGACAAAGTTTTATAGCTGCGCGACTAAAATGGAAGATGGACTTCCTATCTATTTCGAAAAAGGAGATTTAAAAGACCCTTATTTAGCCTTAGCGGCATCTTCTTCTTTGCCTTTATTAGCTAGGCCAGTTGATGTAGAGGGTACTCTTTGTTTAGACGGTGGGGTAGTTGCTAGTGTACCTTTCTATAAGCCTTTAGAAGATAATATTGAAAAGATAGTAGTTATAGGAACTAGACCAAAAGGATATAGGAAACAAGAATTAAAAAACTTGCAGAAGACAATTGGGAAATCCTTATATAAACAATATCCAAAATTCCTTGATGCTTTCTTAAAATCAAAGAAAGTATATAACAAGCAGATGGATGAGCTAGATGAACTAGAAGAAGAGGGACGTGTATTCATTATCCGTCCAAAAACCAATCCAGAAGTTGGGGTCTCATGCAGGGATAAGCAGATGTTACTAGATCTTTATAGGGAAGGATATTATGACGCTTTAGAAGCGTTAGAAGACCTGAAGATCTATATAGGTAATTGATATGAATAAGAACGATAAAAAAGAACATAGAAGCAAAAAAGGGTTAATAAATCCTAATTCAATAAAAGAATTCAAAGTCTATAAGGAAACCGAATTAATGGAATTCCTTATTTTTAAGATGCCTTCTACTCCTAGAAAGACCATTAAAAGCATTTTGACGCATCATCAAGTCGCGGTTGGAGGGGTGCCTGTTTCTCAATATAACTACAAAATCTATCCGGAAGATGTAGTTACTGTTTCAAAAAATAGGATTGCTAAAAGAGATTCATCTGGTTTGAAAGTCATCTATGAGGATGAAGATATTATTGCGATTGATAAACCATCTTTTTTATTAACCACTGCGACCGAAAAGGAAAAAGGACGTACTGCCTATAGACTAGTTTCCTCCTATATGGAAGAAAAACATCAAGGACGTATATTTGTTGTCCACCGTTTGGATGAGGATACTTCTGGTGTATTGATATTTGCAAAAAGCTATGAAGTCGCTAAAGCTCTTCAAAATAATTGGCAGGATATAGTAACTTGCAGGGCCTATTATGCAATTGTTGAAGGCCATATGGAAAAGGAGGAAGCTACCCTTAAGAATTATC
>DAVZIW010000009.1:0-26000 GCA_052273085.1 Candidatus Alloenteromonas sp. | reverse complement strand
TAGATATTATTTTCCTTATCGTAGGCGGAGAAATTATAAAAGGAGCTATTTTCAATTAAAGAAGAAGATAATTGGAAGGAAGTGAATTCCTTTTCAATCCCATCAACATTCTTGCTAGGTCCTATTAATGGCTTAGAAATACCAAAATATACGATTAACATCGTAATTATGATACAAGCGAAGTCAATTAAATAAGCGAATATAGTTTTCGCATAGCTTGGGCTAGCTAGCCCATCTGTTTTCTTTTCAATATCTTTTTGCATAAAGATAACTTTATATATTTATATAAACTAGTCAACATTTTTAATATATAGATAAGGTAATAGTCCAACAAAAAAAGCCCTGGTTTCCCAAGGCTAATTTTGCTAATTAAGCTTTAACTCAGTGAAGAATTTCAGCAACGGTACCAGCACCGACGGTACGGCCACCTTCACGGATGGAGAACTTGGTTCCCTTTTCCATGGCGATTGGGTGGATTAATTCGACAGTGAAGGTAACGTGGTCACCTGGCATAACCATATCAGTTCCGGCTGGAAGAGTGATGGTACCAGTGATATCGGTAGTACGGAAGAAGAATTGAGGACGATATCCGTTGAGGAAGTGAGTATGACGTCCACCTTCTTCTTTGGTAAGGATATAGGTGGTAGCAGTGAACTTATCGTGTGGAACGATAGATCCTGGCTTGGCAAGTACTTGTCCACGTTCGACTTGGTCGTGGGTGATACCACGGAGAAGGGCTCCAACGTTATCACCGCCTTGAGCGAAGTCAAGGGTCTTACGGAACATTTCTAGACCGGTAACAACAGTCTTTTGGGTTGGTCTGATACCGACGATTTCAGCTTCGTCGTTGATCTTGATCATACCACGTTCGACTCTACCAGTGACGACGGTACCACGGCCAGAGATGGTCATGACGTCTTCGATAGGTAGTAAGAATGGCTTGTCGTTATCACGGACTGGGTCTGGGATATAGGTATCCAAGGCATCAAGTAATTCAAGGATTGGCTTGCAGGCTGGATCATCGATGGACTTAGCATCGCAAGCAGCTTTAGCGGAACCTTTGATAACTGGGACCTCATCCCCTGGGAAGTCATATTTGTTAAGAAGATCACGGACATCCATTTCGACTAAGTCGATGAGTTCTGGGTCGTCGACCATATCGGTCTTGTTAAGGAAGACAAGGATTTGTGGAACACCGACTTGACGGGCAAGTAAGACGTGTTCACGGGTTTGTGGCATAACGCCATCAGCAGCGGAGACAACAAGGATAGCGGCGTCCATTTGGGCAGCACCGGTGATCATGTTCTTGACATAGTCAGCGTGCCCTGGGCAGTCAACGTGAGCATAGTGTCTATGTTCAGTTTCATACTCGACGTGAGCAGAGTTGATGGTGATACCACGGGCTCTTTCTTCTGGGGTAGCATCGATAGCGGCATAAGCCATATCTTTGGCTAAACCCTTCATAGAAAGAACATGGGTGATAGCAGAGGTAAGAGTGGTCTTACCGTGGTCGACGTGACCAATGGTACCAACGTTAAGGTGTATACGGTCACGATTGAATTTTTCTTTTGCCATTTGTTAATTTCCTCCAAAATGGTTTCTAGATTTTTTCTTGGCTTGAATATGATAGAACAAGCCGAATTCATTAGCAATACTTTAAGTATTGTAATTATTTACCAGATACCTTCTTTACGACGGCATCTTGGATGAAGCGTGGGCATTCGCCATAATGGTCGAAGCTCATCGTGAAGTTTCCTCTTCCTTGAGTCAAGGAACGGAGGTCAGTGACATAACCAAACATTTCGGCTAGTGGAATTTCAGCATCGACTTGCTTGGCATTGCCACGTTGGGTTTCCCCAGTCATATTGCCCCTTCTACGGGCAACATCACCGATAACGTCACCATAATATTGTTCTGGGACGGTTATTTCGACCTTCATGATAGGTTCAAGAAGGACAGGGTCACATTTAGGGGCAGCAGCCTTAAGTGCCATAGAAGCGGCAACTTTATAGGCGGCTTCGGAAGAGTCGACATCGTGGTAGCTTCCATCAAATAAGGTAGCTTTGATATCGATTAGTGGGTATCCAGCAATAACACCACGGGTAAGGGCATCTTCTAGACCTTGTTGGGTTGGCTTGATGAATTCCTTTGGAACTGCGCCACCAACGATAGCGTCAACGAATTCGAATCCTTTTCCTGGGTTTGGCTCAAATCTGATCCAAACGTCACCATATTGACCATGGCCACCACTTTGCTTGACATAACGTCCTTGGGCTTCGCCAGTCTTACGGAAGGTTTCCCTGTAGTTGACTTGTGGAGCACCGACATTGACATCAACCTTGAATTCACGTCTCATACGTTCGACAAGGATATCAAGCTGAAGTTCGCCAACACCAGCAATAATGGTTTGTCCAGAGTCTGCATCGGTATGGACACGGAAGGTTGGATCTTCTTCGGCTAGCTTAGTAAGAGCAATTGTCATCTTTTCTTGGTCAGCTTTGGTCTTTGGTTCAACCGCTTCTTCTAGAACTGGTTCTGGGAAGACGAGGTTTTCAAGGACTACTGGTTCGTTTTCATCGGTTAATGTATCACCAGTGGTAGTTGACTTTAAGCCAACGATGGCACCGATTTCACCAGCGTGCAAGCATTCGACTTCTTGACGGTGGTTAGCATGCATCAAGACTAAACGTCCGATACGTTCCTTGTTTCCATGGTTGGAATTCAAGACATAGGATCCGCTCTTTAAGACACCTTGGTAGACTCTAACATAAGCCAATCTACCAATGAATGGGTCGGTAGCAATCTTGAAGGCAAGACCAACGAATGGCTTGTTATCGGTAGCTTCGCAGACATATGGTTCGTCATCTAGAGTTCCCTTTTCGCCAGGGATATCTAGAGGCGATGGTAAGTAAGCAACAACTGCATCAAGTAGAGGTTGGATACATTTATTCTTATAAGCAGAGCCGCAGAGAACTGGGAAGAATGTACCAGTTAATACAGCACTACGGATGGTGGATTTAATCATATCGACAGGGACTTCTTCCCCTTCGAGGACCATCATCATTAAATCATCGTTATAGGCAGCTAGCTTTTCAAGTAAGATGGAACGATATTGTTCGACCTTGTCTTTTAATTCAGCTGGAACATCGGTGATTGTTGGGGCATCGGCCTTATCATCTCCATAGATATAAGCCTTTCTTTCGATGACGTCGACGCATCCTTTGAAGTTACCTTCTCTTCCGATTGGGCATTGAATGGCAGCGGCATTAGCAGCAAGCCTTTCGCCTAAGGAAGCGACGCACATATCAAAGTCGGCACCAGTGGCATCCATCTTATTGCAGAAGACAATACGTGGGACACCATATTTGGTACCTTGTCTCCAAACGGTTTCGGTTTGTGGTTCGACACCATTTTTGGAGTCAAGAACAGTAACAGCACCGTCAAGAACACGTAATGAACGCTCAACTTCGACAGTGAAGTCGACGTGCCCTGGGGTGTCGATAATGTTGAAACGGTTACCCTTCCAGAAGCAAGTAGTTGCAGATGAGGTGATTGTGATACCTCTTTCTTGTTCTTCTTCCATCCAGTCCATGGTGGCAGTTCCTTCGTGAACTTCACCAATCTTGTGGGTACGACCGGTATAATAGAGGATACGCTCAGTTGTTGTGGTCTTACCAGCATCAATATGAGCCATAATGCCGATGTTACGTGTGTGAGGGAGATCGTAATTTGCGGTCTCGCTAATCATATTTTCGTCAGCCATATGTTTTCTCCTAAATTACCAACGGTAATGGGCGTAAGCTTTGTTAGCTTCGGCCATCTTATGGACGTCTTCTTTCTTCTTGACAGAAGCACCACTTCCATTGGCGGCATCAATTATTTCGGCAGCTAATTTGTCTTCCATGGTCTTTTCGCCACGTAGACGGGCATAGGTAACTAACCATCTTAGTCCAAGGGTTTGTTTTCTTTCTGGGGAAACTTCGACTGGAACTTGGTAGTTAGCAGCACCAATACGACGAACCTTAAGTTCGACTTCTGGCATAATGTTATTTATAGCGGAGGCAAAGACTTCGGTAGCCTTTTGTCCGGTTTTGTCTTCAATCTTCTTGAAGGCTTTGTAGATGATGGTTTGGGCAGTGCCTCTTTTGCCATCATACATGACACGGTTGATTAAACGGGTAACCAATTTGGATTGGTACACTGGATCTGGTAAAACGTCGCGTTTTTCGACTGAACCTTTTCTTGGCATTGTACTACTCCTCCTTATTTGCTAGCCTTTGGCTTCTTGGTTCCGTATAAAGAACGGCCTTGGCGTCTGGCTTCGATACCGGCGCAGTCTAGGCAACCACGAACAATATGGTATCTAACACCTGGTAAGTCCTTAACACGTCCGCCACGAATCATGACGGTAGAGTGTTCTTGAAGGTTATGTCCTTCGCCACCGATATAGGCGGTAACTTCGTATCCATTGGACAAGCGGACACGAGCGTATTTCCTCAACGCTGAGTTTGGTTTCTTTGGGGTCATTGTACCGACACGGGTGCAAACGCCTCTTTTTTGTGAGGAAGGTTGGTTGGTTGTTTTTTTGGTTAGGGAGTTCCATCTCTTGCCTAAGGCTGGAGATTTGGACTTCTTGGTAGCAGATTGTCTGCCTTGCCTAACTAATTGGTTAATTGTTGGCATGTGTTTTTCCTCTCTTTTTCTACACACAATTCCCGGTGTATCAATCATCGGGGTAAACAAAGAAGGCAAAAGCCCTCTATTTACGTCCGGGTGAAATGATACCGAGGTATATCCCCTATGTCAATAATTATTTTTGACTTAGCCAAATACGTAAATGAGGGCCTATATATTATTAATATAGATTAAGCAGCGTAATCAAATACTACTGTTGCATCTGTATTGCCAGCAAAGTCAGCTCCGCATTCAAATGTCGATGATGCATAATCTTCGCTAAAGCAGCAATTGATGGTAGAAACATTGAAATCAGCAAAGGCATCTTCTGCTACTTCTATTACTGTCGAAGGAACAATTATTGATTCGATAGGATCGACTTCCGTGGCAACGTTAGAAAAAGCACAGCTTCCTATAGAAACAATTTTGTCTCCTAGGTCAATACTTGTAACATATCCGTTATCGCTAAATCCACATTGGTCAATAATCGCGGCGCTTTCAATCTTGATAAAAGTCAAACTATCCATATAGGAAAAAGCACAATAGCCAATATTAACCAATGATTCAGGAATGACTAATTCAGTTAATCCAGTATTATCAAAAGCATTAGAATTTACAGTTTCGACACCTGCTAAGTCAATTGAAGTTAGATTTCCTTGTTTAGAGAAGCAATCGTTCCAAATGGTTTTGACTCCAGCTGGTAAAGCAAAATCTTCTCCTTCCTCAACATATCCTCTATATAAAGTGGCGCCATCTTTAGAAATAACCATCTTTTTGCTAATGACCGCTTCTTCTTTGTTCAATACCGATTCGGCTTTTAAAGATGAAATATTTGCTTTCAAATCAGCTTTAGAAGTTTCGTCCTTTGTTAAAAAAACAATATTTGTAGAAGGCCAGTTATATTCTTTTAGTGTCTTTTCGGCAACTCCATTAACATCCCTATAATAATATTTGATGTTGCTGCCTGGGTTATCTCCAGCAAATTCAATTGATCTTAAATTAGGGCATTCATCGAATATTCTTTGTTCGATGCCAATTAGAGTAGAAGGCAAAACAACGGTTTCGATATAAGTATTTTTAGCAAAGGCTTCCCTATTGATGTAGGTAACACCTTCTGGAATTACGATGTCTTTTTCTTCAGCAGTACCATGAAATTTCATCAAGACTCCATTCTCGATGACAAACGAGCTTGATACTTCAGTTCCAATAAAGGATTTATAATTAGTCCAGCTTTCTTTTAATGCAGTTGCGGTGTCAGCATCATCGCAAATGATATTAGGAGTATAATCGCCAAAACCGTTACCGCTAAAGGTAGGATAGGTTGTAACTCCGTCTTCAAAATGGACATTCCAAGTCTTTAATTCGCCACAATTCATGAAGATCCTATCCCCTATCACGGCATTATCTTTAAAAGTAGTTTCAAACGAAGCAATCTTAGTCCCTGCAAAAGCGCATGTCCCAATAGATTTGACACTTCCTTTTAATTCTATAGATTCAACATTATCACTAGCGACAAAATAATCAGAAATGTTATCTATGTAGCTAGGAATGACTATTTTTGTTAATTTGGAACAAGAGCTGAACAAGAATTCCCCAACTGGTAATGAAGTAACATTATCTAGAGTTTCTGGGAATGATACTTCTTGGATTTGGCTAGCACTAAACGCAGTCTTTCCGATGCATCTTATTGTTGTTGGGAAAGTAACGCTTTTGATAGCACTATATCTAAATGCTTCTTCTCCAATTATTTCAACTTTATTTAGATCAATTGAGGTGAATTTAGCATATTTAAAAGCATTGTTCCCTACTTCTTTTACTGAATCAGGGAGTTTAAAACTTTCACCAGCCTTGTTAGCAGGATAGGTAATTACCTTACTTATATTCTTATCAAATAATACCCCATCTTTAGAAGCAAATAACTCATTTTGGCTATCAACAGTTATGCTTTCTAATTTAAAGGATTCATTTCTATAAGAATAATTCTTTAGATTTTTAGAAAAATGAAGGGATTTTACTCCAGTAGCAGTTAAAGGATTAATAAATTCCTCGATAGAATCAGGCAAATCTAATGTCTCTAGTTTTGGCAAGGAAGAGAAAGAATTAGATTGCAAAGTCTTAACCCCTTCGTTTAAGGTGACTTTTGCTAAATTTGACATGCTAGAAAAAGCATGGGAACGCACTGTTTTAGCACTCTTTAGTTCCACTTCTTCGATATTATTTAAGTTTACAAAGGCGTTCTCGCTTATTGTTTCTGATTTAGTAATTGTAACTTTCTTTAAGGTTTCAGGAACTGCAATTATCTGTATGTTCCCGCTTGTTCCAAACAAATAGCCAAATGTTGATTCGTTATCTTCAATATTTTCCCCAAAGAAAGGAGTAACTAGTTCTTCAATTACTTTTAGATTTGTTAAGGCGCCAGCTTCAATAGTTTCGATATTGTCGCCGATTATCAATTTCTTAATCGTATTAGAAGAACGAAATACGCTATCTAATATACCTTTGACAGGTAATCCGTTATATGTGTTTGGGATACTTACTTCGCTAGCAGAATCATCGCTAAACCTTTTTAAGTTATACCCATCTTTATTTTCGTTAAGGACATATGAAAGGGACTTTAAGGCAAAATCACCTTTTATAGACATATTGCTTTTAACGAATATTACATCATTTGGAAGGTATTTATTTACTCCATCACTCCAAGACAAGCATTCATATTTTGGATTAATCGAGGCATATTGACCTAATTCAAGGTATTCCCCATCATTTAAAATCAAAGTCTGTTTTGGACTTGCTTCTCCAAAATCAATTTCAATCGTATGAGTAACCACTTCTTTTTCGCTAGTAGAGGTATCACTACTTATATCGCCACATGATACAAGAGAAAAAGTAGAACCTAATAGCAACGCCAAACCCATCAATTTCTTCATTTTTCCAATTCTCCTTCAGAAAATTAATGGACGAATTCTAAAACTAGTTTTAAAAATGTAAATAGGAAAATTATTAGGATTTTATATATTTCTACAAATATGAAAATTAATGTAAAAAATGTTTATCTAGCCTCGATGCTAACCGAGGCATAGCTAGAAGTCAATTTATCGACCTTGAAATTATATTTAAGTTCCTCTAATCCCTTGAATGAAGAAGATATCCCCTCCCCTTCATAAAACAACGTCGAAGAATAATTAATAAGGTTACCATTCTCATTTACTACCTTATTCATCTCAGAAGCGTAATAAAACGAAGGAAGTTCAATTGAATTAAGTCCTTTATCAACATTTTGGATTAGATATGGGGAAGAGGAAGAATTGTCGTTTTCAAATGTAAGGCGTCTATTCGTAGTAATCATATTCTCGTCTACGATTCCCTTTTTGGATATTCCTTCATAAGCTGCTAACCTAGAATCGACTAGATATGCCCTTATCCCAGGCTTAGAAAATAAAGACAAGGAATTATCTTTCCTTTGCAAGGCATCAACATAATTTAGATATGTCGGGGAATAATATTCTAACATTAGATATCTTCCATACGGATTGAAGTTAGATTCAATAGGAATGATGATGCATTCATTATTCCCGGATGCTTGATGTAAATTTATCTTGCAGGAAGAAGTAACAAAATATGGGGAAGACCAGCCTAATAAGGTTTTAGAAAAGCAATTATGATCCCCTAAAGAGCAATCCATCATATCCATTCTTCCTAATGGGGAGATTTGATTAGATATCGATGAATATGAATCATAATAATCCGGTAATCCAAATAGGTGTCCTGTCTCGTGGATACAGGTATGGGAATCCATTTTTTCTTCGTTAGGATAACCCATATAGAAAGAACTCCAGCAAATCGGGGCAGGATCATTAATCGTAAAAGCCCACATCATGGATTTCCTATCCGCCACCCCTCCATCTAATCCTGAATAAGGTGCATCATATATAAAATATATAGGTATATATTCGCCATATATGGAGAAATAGCTTTCATATAAAGAGGTATTAGATTCTTTTAACCACTGCTTCGCATCATTATAAATTGAAGTCAACGTGGATTTAGTCTTGCTTATCCCATATATAGAAGATATTTCTTCTAAAGAGAAGCTAGATTTATAAAATGGGGTGACATCTCCTTTTAGAAGGAACCTAGAATTGCTAGATTTATAATAATATTCAGAAACAGAATAGAATTGATTATTGCTTTTATCCCCAAAGAAAGCCTTTTTAATTAAATCGAGTTTATTTTCTTCATCTTCTACTTTAGAAACAAAAGAAACAGGGACTACTAATAATTTATTCTCTCCTAAAGAAGGCATAACTTTAAAAGAAGAGGAAGTAAATAAAGATGATAAAGTCTTTGTTTCTAGTTCCTGGTCTTTGCTTTTAAGCATACAAAAAGAAGAAACCTGCTTATAGCCGTTATATTCTTTATCAATAAAAGGAGAATTATTTAATTTTCCTTCAAAATTAGTAAATATATTAGATCCGCAGGAAGTTAATCCAATTAATGGTAATAAAGCAAATAGCGATTTTTTCATGGATATATTCTATAGCAAAAAAAGAAAAACCAAGAAGATTATTGTTCCCCTTGGCTTTAATATATGAAAAAGCCCCGCGCCTATATAAGGTTCGGGGCTAGTTATTTATTAGTCTTCTAAGTCGTTACGATCGTGCTTTTCGATGTATTGGGCTTTAACTTTCTTCATAGCGGAAGCAACGGAGAAGTCTTCTAGAGCAGCTTCTTCTTCCTCATCACTTCTTAAGCCAGTTCCGGCTGGAATTAACTTACCAGTGATGACATTTTCCTTTAAGCCATGGAGGTTATCGACCTTAGCTTTGATAGCAGCATCGGTAAGGACACGGGTTGTTTCTTGGAAGGAAGCGGCAGAGAGGAACGAATCGGTCTCAAGTGCGGCTTTAGTAATACCAAGAACAAGTGACTTACAAACGGCTGGGCGCTTGCCTTCAAGCAAGACCTTTTCGTTTTCTTCGGTGAATTTATCAAGTGATACCCTAGTGCCTGGAAGCATTGAGGTATCTCCACCATCGATAATTACTACCTTGCGGAGCATTTGTCTAATGATGATTTCAAGGTGCTTACAATCAATTCCGATACCCTGTGCACTATAAACCTTTTGGATTTCCTTGATTAAGTAGATTTCTAACTTGGAAACATCTGCTACTTCAAGTAATGTCTTAGGATTTATGGCACCATCAGTGATCTTTCCACCATTTTCGACATGGTCGCCAACGGCAACACGGAGTCTAGCTCCATATGGGGTTGGATATTCCCTGGATTCAAGATCATTAGTAACGGTAACGATATATCTTTCGGCGTTCTTTTCATCGGTCTTGATGGAAGAAACTGTTCCTTCTATTTCGCTAATGCAAGCTTCGCCTTTTGGATTTCTAGCTTCGACAAGTTCCTGAACACGAGGTAAACCTTGTGTAATATCAGTACCGGCCATACCACCAGTGTGGAAGACTCTCATCGTAAGCTGGGTACCTGGTTCACCAATTGATTGAGCAGCCATAATACCAACAGCTTCGCCCTTCTCAACTAATTTACCAGTAGCCCTATTCAAGCCATAGCAATGACGGCAGACACCATTTTTGGTTTGACAGGTGAAGACGCTTCTGATTTCGACTTCAGTGATGCCTTCTTTTTCAACCCTATCGGCTTGGTCTTCGCTAATTAAGGTATTTGCAGGAATGATTATTTCTCCAGTAGATGGGGAAATGACATCATGCATAGAGAACCTGCCAACTAGACGATCCTTTAATTTAAGGATGACAGTATTGCGGCTTGTATCTCTAATTTCTCTGACTTTGAAGCCATGGTCGCAATGGCAATCTTCTTCTCTAACAATAACGTCTTGGGAAACGTCGACTAGACGCCTAGTCAAATAACCAGAGTCAGCAGTCTTTAAGGCAGTATCGGCAGAACCTTTTCTAGCACCATGGGTGTTAATGAAGAACTCGGAGACCTTCATACCTTCACGGTAAGAAGATACGATTGGAAGTTCGATTTCTTCGTTCTTTGGGTTAGCGACAAGGCCTTTCATACCAATTAACTGTTTGAAGTTATCAACAGATCCACGAGAACCAGAGTCAGCCATGATAACTAGAGGGTTCCTCTTGTCTTTGCTCATCTGTAGTTGGACTAATCCAGCAACATCTTTAGTTACGGCATTCCAAACATCGACAATCTTCTTGTGACGTTCTTCCTTGGTCAAGTAACCTTTCTTGTAGAAAGTTTCGATCTTATCGACTTGGGCATTACCCTTTTCGACAAGTTCTTGCTTGCCTTTGACATCGTTAATATCAGAAATAGCGACGGTAACGGCAGAAATCATGGAATATTTGAAGCCTTGGTCTTTGATCTTATCAAGAACGGCACTAGTCTTGCTAGTTCCATATTGACGGAAGATCATGTCAATAAGAGGTCCAAGTTGCTTCTTGCCAATAGCAGACTTCAATGGAAGAGTTGCTATATATTCGGCAACTGGATTCTCGACTTCGTCAAACTTCTTTCCTAAAGCATTCTTTAGATCTTCGCTAGAAACGAACCAGGATTTCATTTCCTCTAAGGAAGTGCCTGGCTTATCGTTAATATATCTAAAGTCATCTGGGAAGACTTCGTTGAAGATAACTTTACCAACAGAAGTAATCAAATATTTATGCATGACTCCAGCTGGGATACCAGTTCCTTCATCTTTATGGATGGCAGAAGCTGGGATAGCGATACGGTTATGAAGCGAGACGACTCCATTTGCATAGGCCATCTGGACTTCATTGACAGAATGGAAGACTTTTCCTTCTGCTTCTTTATATCTCTTGTTGTCTTCAATCATCTTCTTAAGTTCGCTATGTTCATCAATAGCGACATTAGTAGATTCTTCAAGATTTAGTTTGGCAGTTAATTCATCGATACGGGCTTGGAAATCTTCTCTAGATTCTTCGGTTGTTAAGTGGAAGTTACCAAGAATCATATCCTGTCCAGGAATGACGATAGCTTTACCGTCTTTTGGACCAAGGATGTTATTGGAGGCAAGCATCAATTCGATAGCTTCTTGTTGGGCAGCCTTACCTAGTGGTACGTGGACAGCCATCTGGTCACCATCGAAGTCAGCGTTGAATCCAGGACATACTAATGGGTGAAGTCTAATTGCCCTACCATCGACTAGCTTTGGTTGGAAAGCCTGGATGGAAAGTCTATGCAATGTAGGTGCACGGTTTAGCAATACTGGGTGGTCAGAGATAATCTTTTCGACAATATCGAAGACGATTGGATCATATCTATCGATGATCTTGTCAGCTGCTTTATGGGCAGAGACATGTTTTTCCTTGATAAGGATAGCAGCGATGAATGGACGTAATAATTGGACGGCCATTTCTCTTGGCAAGCCACATTGATACATCTTTAGATCTGGTCCGACAGCAATAACTGAACGGCCGGAATAGTCAACACGCTTACCAAGTAAGTTTTGCCTAAAGCGGCCTGGCTTACCTTTAAGTCCGGCAGATAAGGATTTAAGTGGACGTCCGTTTGGACCAGTGACGGCTTTAGAACGTCTTCCGTTATCAATAAGGGCATCGACAGCTTCTTGCAACATACGCTTCTCGTTCATCAAGATGACATATGGAGCAGACATGTCGATTAAGCGGCGTAAACGTGAATTTCTAGAAATGACACGTCTATATAAATCATTTAAGTCACTAGCAGCGAAACGTCCACCATCTAGCTGAAGCATTGGACGTAAATCCGGTGGAATGACTGGAATTACATCTAGAACCATCCATTCCGGTTTCTGTTTGGAATCGCGGAAAGCAGAGATGACTTCTAGTCTTTTTGCTAATTTGACTCTTTTTTGTCCACTAGAAGCATGGATTTCGGCAGAAATTGCTTCGAATTCCTTATCCAAATCTACTTCGTGGAGAAGTCTCTTTATAGCTTCTGCACCTTCACCGAATTCGGCTTTGGTGTATTTAGAAATAAAGGCAGATGTCGTGAAGAAGTCGAAAGTCTCATATGGATTTTGCATCTTGCTAATGAGTTCATCAGCCTTAAGGGCATCAGTGCTATTTGGATCGATTAATCCAGCACTCTTGATGTCATTGATGGCATCGACGAATTCGACTCTGGCGGCAGTTTCATTAAGGTAATCCTTATATTTCAATATATTGGAAGTACCTGGATCTAATACAACGTGGGCAGCAAAATAGATGATATCTTCTAATTGCTTTGGTGGAATATCTAATACGAGTCCCATTCTAGAAGGAATGGATTTTAGATACCAGATATGGGAACATGGGGAAACTAGTTCGATATGTCCCATTCTTTCACGTCTAAATTCCTTGGAAATGACTTCGACACCACACTTTTCACAGGTGATGCCTTGGTAACGGATCTTCTTATATTTTCCGCAGTGGCATTCATAATCCTTGGCTGGACCAAAGATTTTTTCGCAGAATAAGCCACCCATTTCTGGTTTTTGGGAACGATAGTTGATGGTTTCGGCTTTGGTTACTTCACCATGGCTCCAGCTACGGATTGTTTCAGCAGAAGCAAGCCCGACTTGGACGGAGGCCAAATCGTTAATGTCAAAGTATTCTTTTTTGTTTTCGTTTTCCATTTTCGTTTTTCCTCCATTAATTAGTCATTATCACCCATTACACCCTTGGCAATGGTAAGTCCTTCTTCGGCAGCGGCATCGGCATCGACTTCAACAGTTGAAGTGACGTCGACTTCCTCTTCCTTAGGTGCCATAGCACTACGAATAGAGGAATTTGTCTTCCTTTCTTCGATTAAGGATTGCTTGGCAAGGGCATCCATATCGATGATGTTTCCTTCTTTGTTATATAGAAGTACATTCATCGCTAAGCCCTTAAGTTCTTTTGTGAAGACCTTGAAGGCTTCTGGCATACCTGGGGTAGGAATTTCATTTCCTTTGATAATGGCTTCGTAGGCTTTCCTACGTCCAACTCTATCATCGGATTTGATGGTAAGCATTTCTTGTAATGTATGAGCGGCGCCATAGGCTTCGAGTGCCCAGACTTCCATCTCACCAAATCTCTGTCCACCGTTTTGGGCTTTACCACCTAGAGGTTGTTGGGTGACAAGTGAATATGGCCCAGTAGCACGGGCATGCAACTTATCATCAACCATGTGGACAAGTTTAATCATATACTGGATACCAACGGAAATTCTTTCCTTGAATGGTTCGCCGGTCCTTCCATCATAGAGGACTGTCTTTCCATCTGGAGATAATCCAGCTTTCTTCATTAAGTCAAAGACTTCTTCATTAGAGACGCCATCGAAGGCTGGGGTGGCTACTCTCATATGTAATTTAGAGCAGGCCAAGCCAAGATGGACTTCTAGAATCTGTCCGATATTCATACGGGATGGAACGCCCATTGGAGATAATAAGATATCAATTGGGGTACCATCTGCTAAGAATGGCATATCTTCGACTGGCAATATCTTGGAGATAACACCTTTGTTACCATGACGTCCAGACATCTTGTCGCCTTCAGAAATCTTTCTCTTTTGGACGATATAGACCCTGACGACTTCATTGACTCCTGGAGGGAGTGGATCTTTATTCTTCCTGGAGAAAATCTTGACAGCATGGACAATACCAGCACCACCGTGAGGGACACGCAAGGAGGAATCCTTTCCTTCTTTTGTCTTCTCGGCAAAGATAGCCATCAATAATTTTTCTTCTGGGGTAGGTTCGGTTTGTCCTTTTGGAGTTACCTTACCAACAAGGATGTCACCTTCTTTAACTTCGGCGCCAGGAACGATAATTCCTCTTTCATCAAGGAAGGATTTGGCTTCTTCGCCGACATTTGGGATATCCCTAGTGATTTCTTCTGAACCAAGCTTTGTTTCACGGCATTCAAGTTCATATTTCTCAATATGGATGGAGGTGAAGACATCGTCTTGGACCATTCTTTCGCTCATGATGACAGCATCTTCGTAGTTATAACCATTCCAGGTCATGTAGGCTACGAGAATATTTTGTCCTAGGGCTAATTCACCATTTCTCATGGCAGGGCCATCAGCAATGATTTGGTCTTTCTTGATGACATCCCCTACTTTAACTATTGGAGTTTGGTTAATGCAGGTGCCTTGGTTAGAACGGTCGAATTTTTGTAGGCTATAGATTCTCTTTTCCTTGCCTTCTTTTACTTCGATGGAAGAAGAATCGACACGGGTAACGACACCTTCGTTAACTGAAACAACAGCTAAGCCGGAGTCTTTGGCGATTACTTGTTCCATACCGGTTCCAACATATGGAATAGATGGGCGTAATAAAGGAAGGGCCTGACGTTGCATGTTAGCACCCATGAGGGCACGGGTAGCGTCATCGTGGGCTAAGAAAGGAATACAAGCAGCGGCAATAGAGACGATTTGTTTTGGAGAGACGTCAACATAGTCGACATCAAACTTAGGAACCATGAGGTTATCATCATCATGACGGACGACGATTTCATCATCGAGGATTTCCTTGACCATTTCGTCTTTCTTAGGAGTGATTAACCCGACTGAAGAAGCTAAAACTGCTTCAGAAAGCCTAATATTAGCTTCGGCGATTGAATGTCCTCTTTCATCATCAGCAGAAAGATAAGAGCATTCAGTTTCAGAAACATAGACGTGTCCATCTTTCTTATAGACGCTACGATATGGGGTCATGATGAAGCCATATTCGTTGATCTTGGCATAGGTGGACAAGTTATTGATAAGACCGATGTTTTGTCCTTCTGGAGATTCAATAGGACAGATACGGCCATAGTGGGTATAGTGGACGTCACGAACTTCCATGGAAGCCCTATCCCTAGTCAAGCCACCAGGACCTAAAGCAGAGATACGTCTTTTATTTGTAAGTTCGGCGAGTGGGTTAGTTTGATCCATGAACTGAGAAAGTTGGCTGGATGCAAAGAATTCACGAACCGAGGAAGTAAGTGGACGGATATTGATAAGAGATTGAGGTGTGACCGATTCCATATCGGAGATGGACATCTTTTGTTGGACGGTCTTGCTCATCTTGTTGAGGCCTTGACGGAATTGACCTTGTAAAAGTTCGCCAACGCAGCGGATTCTTCTATTTCCTAAGTGGTCAATATCATCAGTTTGGCCGATGCCATCCATGATATTGCAGAAATAAGAGAAGCAAGCAACCATATCAGAGATAGTTACTCTCGGGAGATTTAAATGTAAATCTGTACCAATGATGGCGCAAACCCTATCATCAACTTTGTCATTTGCATAGACTTTGACGATGTTGACTCTGGAATTATCATCAATCTTGGTGTTGACTCTTAAAATCTTTTCATGGGCACCGTTTTCGAAGAATTCTTCGTCTTTTAAGGCAATTACTTCTTCTTTTGTTAATTTGTGTCCCTTTGGATATTTGATTTCGCCATCGCTAGAAACGAGGTTTTCAGCAAGTATCCTACCAGTTAAGCGGTCATAGATGCCAAGCTTGGAATTGTATTTGAATCTGCCGGCACGTCCAAGGTCATACCTCTTGTCATCAAAGAATTTTTGGACAAGGAAAGTAACGACACCATCTGGAGTGACTGGTTCACCTGGCTTTAATTTCTTGAAGATATCAATTAAGGCTTGGGTGCCATCTTTGATATCAGAATCCTTCTTCAAGGTAAGGTTCATTTGTTCGGTATCGCCGAATAAAGAAAGCAAATCTTCTTCTTTATCTAGGCCGAGTGCCTTGAAAATGATGGTAGCTGGCATCTTTCTTTGCCTATCAATTCTGACCCATAAGACATTTTTCATGTCGGATTCGAATTGTAGCCAAGTGCCACGAGTTGGGATTATTTCGCCATTATAGATATGTACACCACTCTTATCTAAGGTATCTTGGAAATAAGCTCCTGGAGACCTAACGATTTGAGAGACGATGACTCTTTCGGCACCATTGACGATGAATGTACCAGATTCAGTCATCAAAGGTAAATCACCCATGAATACTTCAGCTTCCTTAATTTCGCCAGATTTCTTGAAGCGTAAACGAAGGGTGGCCTTTAACTTGCTTGAATAAGTTAAGTCATTAGCCTTGCATTCTAATGGTTGGTATTTTGGTTCTTCTAAACGGCAGGAAACATAATCGATAAATAAATCACCAGAATAGTTTTCGATTGGGAATGTTTCCTTTAAGACTTCATCGATTCCCTTTTGTAAAAACCATTTGTAGGAATCGGTTTGGATTTCGACTAGGTAAGGTAATGCTAGACGTCCAGAAATCTTAGAGAAGTCGATTCTTCCATTGGCACCATGAGGATATTCTCTGCCAGATGGATCATTATAAGACGTATTTGGAATGAAGTTGTCTTGTTGTGACATGTTTTACTCCTTATTTCTTCGCGATGAGGATGCGATATCCTTTTTTGCTCTTGACCACTTCTACTTCTTTGAATATGGTCTTGAGATATTCTTGGCAAGACGGTGCGCCTTGTTGCTTTCGGATGACTAGGATCAATTGGCCACCTTCATTAAGATGGCTAATCGCGCCCGCGTACATCGCGTACGTAACCTTTTTACCCGCGCGTATAGGGGGGTTAGTTACTATTGTGGAGAAAGATGAATTGATATTTGAATAGACATCACTTTCGAATATATCGACCCTAGAAGATAAGCCTAGCTTGGCTGCATTTTGCTTAGCGCAATCTAGTGCCCTCCTATTTACGTCGACTAATGTTACATGTCTATTCGTATCGAAGTGAGCTAATAAGAGTCCGATGGGCCCTATTCCACAACCCATATCGAGTATGGAGTTCCCAAGATCGGTCTTGGCGATAGTTTCAAGCAATAATCTACTACCATCGTCGAGGCCATCTTTACAAAAAACTCCAGAATCGCTAATAAAGGAGAATTCTTCGCCTAGTAAGGAGAAGCTATATTGATGAAAATCATGGGACAATTCTTCGTTGTTATCGAAATATTGTGGCATGATTTTATCCTCCTATAATAGCGCAATAACCCACCCTAGGATTTTTCCTAAGGCGGGCTAATAGGCATTTAGTAATTGAATTACTTGATTTCGACTTCGGCACCGGTGGCAACAAGAGCTTTCTTGTGTTCTTCGGCTTCGACTGGGGAAATGTGTTCTTTGACTGGGGATGGAGCAGCATCAACGAGCTTCTTGGCATCCATAAGTCCTAAACCAGTGATGGCTTGGACAGCTTTGATGATAGCAACTTTGGAACCAGTTCCTAATCCTTTTAAGATTAAGGAAACTTCGGTTGGTCCCTTGGCGACTGGGCCTTCTTCTTCAGCTGGGGCAGCTGGGCCAGCGGCGACAGCGGCAGTAACGCCGAATTCTTCTTCGACAGCTTTGACGAGATCGCTTAATTCAAGAACAGTGTATTCTTTTAAGGAAGCGATGATTTCTTCTTTGGTTAATTTAGCCATTGTTTGATCCTCCTTAATGATCAGTTGGCGGCTGGAGTTTCACCAGCTCCATCTTTTTCTGCCACAGCTTTAATAGTAGCGGCAAATTTGGTAATAGGTGCATTTAAGCACGATAGGAACATAGATAGAAGTCCGTTCTTGTCCGGTAGCTTGGCAACCTCTTTAACTTTGGCGGCGTCGAGGACTTGTCCTTCGGCAATACCACCTTTGATAACTAGGTGTTCATGGAAACGGGAGAACTTGGCCAAGACTTTTGGTCCCTTGGAAATATCTTCCGAGAAAACAAAGCCATTTGGTCCTTCAAGCATTTCTCCTAATTCTGGTTGATTTGCTTCCTTAAGGGCACGGCGAACCATGGTGTTCTTATAGACGGTGAATGTAGCATTGACACCTTCTAATGTCCTACGGAGTTCTTGCAACTCAGCGACGGTTAATCCTTGGTAGGAAACAACCGTGAGGGAACCTGCATTATCGAAACTAGAAACTATTTCGTTGACAGCATTCTTTTTAGCTTGTAGAGCGTTCTGATTCATGTTTCTACCTCCTTTCTTTGTGGATATATATGTGAAGCTTCAATATAACTAGTGAGAGTGTGAATTCATTTGCAACCTCAGCAGGGTGATCTTTTAAGGCACTTGCCCCCGGCTATCTTAGGAATACGAAGCCATTCACCAAATTAATTAGTTGCGGCCTGCAAAGGTAATCGCAACGGCTGGTCCCATGGTGGTTGAGACAGTAGCACTTAGTATATAGGTTCCCTTGACGGTTGATGGACGGGATTTAGCGATATGGTCGCAAATGGAAGCGAGGTTATCGAGTAAATCTGCATCAGAGAAGGAAACTTTGGCAATAGACATGGCGAGGTTGCCATCTTTATCGACACGGTAGGCAATCTTACCTTTTTTGATTTCGCTGACAGCGGTCTTGACATCCATAGTAACGGTACCAGTCTTTGGGTTTGGCATTAAGCCTTTTGGACCAAGGACACGACCCATCTTACCAAGTTCACCCATCATGTCTGGGGTGGCAACGATGATATCAAATCCGAACCAGTTTTCTCTTTGAATCTTTTCTAGCATTTCGATTCCACCGAAGAAATCGGCACCAGATTCCTTAGCATCATCAAGTTTGGTGTTGGTGACGACTAAGACTTTCTTGGTCTTACCATTTCCGTGTGGAAGGGTGAAAGTGCCACGGATTAATTGATCAGCAAGAGTTGGGTTAACGTTCAACTTGAAGCTGACATCGATAGAAGAATCGAATTTGGTGACGGAGGTTTCCTTGACCAATTTGACGGCTTCTTCTAGTGAATAGGTTTTGGAAGCATCGACCTTCTTGAGGGCGGCTTCATATTTTTTGCTATGCTTTTTCATCTACCTGCTCCTCAATTACTTTGCATCGACGGTGATGCCCATTTGACGGCAGCTGCCGGCAACGATTTTCTTAGCAGCTTCGATATCCTCGGTGTTGAGGTCTGGAAGCTTGTACTTGGCAATTTCTTCAAGTTGGGCTTGGCTAATATGTCCAACTGGAGTTTTTGCATTGCCAGAACCTTTCTTGACTCCGGCAGCCTTGAGGATCAATCCAGCGACTGGACTGGTCTTGATGACGAAGTCGTAGGACTTGTCTTCATAGGCAGTGATGATGACTGGGACGATTTCTCCCCTTCTGTCACCGGTCTTAGCATTGAAGTCGGTGCAGAACTTGTTCATGACAACGCCAGCAGATGCTAGCTTTGGGCCAGGATGGGCTTCTCCACCAGGGAGTTCCATCTTGACGACTTTGACGATCTTTTTGCTCATGTTTTTTCTCCTTTTATAGAAACAAAGCATGCAGTGGTTAACGGGCCGTCGTCTACATTTAGGCCCTCCCACGCATTGCGCGATAAACACGCGGGTATAACTATACGCGTGCATATACGTTAAAATCAAGAAGAATTTTTGTGGTTAGTTTATTAGTGATTTAATGGTTGACATTTCTAAATGACAACATTTTTCAAATACTAAATGAAATCATTAACAAACATTTATCAAACTCATTTATCAAAAAATTGACTTTTTTACTTTTAAAACGCATTTTAATTTTTGAAAAAATAAACTTAAGAATTAAATAAACAAAAATTAATTCAGCTCAATTCGTATTTTTGAATGACAAAAGCTAAATGAAATAAATATTTATAAAATTACTTTAATTGGTCCATTTAAATCAATGGCAAGAACATTGACAACTTTCATCTATATCCCCTATATAAGCAAGCATTGATGCTCTTGGATAAAGTAGGTCTTGGCCCAGTCGTTACTAACATGATAAACACCTCTAATGAAGGAAGGGTCTAACATCAAAAAGACCATATAGGCATCGGGAATTGTCTCTTGATATTTGAAATCTACTTTAGCATTTGATGAAAATTCTATAGAATTCAACTCTCTCCCCATGTAATCAGTCCCATTAATAAGAATCGATTCTAGAACTGGCTGTTTATTAACAAAACATCTACGTTTTCCTTCGAAAGTAAAGAATTTCGGCAAGTACCTTTCTAAATTAATTTCTTGGGCTTCATTGCTTTCGTATTTTAAATTTACAGAAATTAATTCAGGATTACGGGTAATTTCAATTGTTCCTACAAATGAGTCGTCTTTACGGGAATAAAACGAATATTCTTTCTCAAATTCCGTGACGGCATAAGGGCTTGGTGGATAATATATTTTTTTCGAGCACATCGTAAGAGGAAATAACAACGGCATTAATAAAGTGGTATGTTTCATAATCGATATTAATTGCAAAAGGTTTAACTTACAAAAGGCACTTAAATCAACTTAAAACTTGGTTTTAAAACTAAAAATCCCAAATAAGCAAAAAACGGCAGCATGCAACCACCGTTAATCGCTAGTTATACAATTATCAATAATCGTCATCGTAACTTCTTTTTGCTTCTACATAATAATAGATGAATTTACCAATGAGCACTAATGAAGTTACACAACATATTACCCCTACCCAGCCACAAATAGTCATCGCTAACGAAACATTATCGCCACAGCATAGATGGATAACTCCTAGAATCATTAATGAAGATACAATACAAGAGCCTAGCGTTCCCCAGAAAGTTGACTGGCTAGCTAATTTAGTAGTCGCATAATAATCATCTGAAAGTAAATCTTTTTCAAACTTTGTATCTAAATAATATTCTCTATCAAAGCAAATATCTGCGGCTAGGAATATCAAGAATCCTGTAAAGAATAACGATTCGATTAACCAAGCATCCACACTACTAGCATCTTCACTAGGCCCCATAAAGCAGATTATCATCATGGTAAGAGAGAATCCAAGCATGAATAAATACTGGATAATCGGGAACTTGGTCGATAACCACAATAATAGAGCCAATAAACCTAATCCTAGCAATAAAATTAACACTAAGTAGAGTAAGAAATTATCACCAGATGAAAGGACGGTTAAAATCATAAAGTAGATTATCTCTTCGCATGTCTACGAAGATGATCGAAGTATTTGAATTTAACAAAGAAGAAGCCTGCAGAAATTAGGCCTGCTACGAATATAATTATTAATAAAGGCCCGAAAAATCCGCCAACATCGGCATTACTGCCAGCTATAATCCCTAGAATTAAACAAACAATAGCAACAACAAGGCTACCAATAGAGGAGTACTTACATATATTTGTAGTCTTAGTTAGATAATGTAAATTATATTCACGAATATCACTTTCTCTAATCATATCATCCTTGATACCGAGGAATTCGCTCATTTGTCCTGTGAAAATAGCAAGGTTGAAGAAGCCTTGGGAAACAGTTTTATCAGAATTGAAAGCCTTCAAATCGCAGGAAATATAATTCCCCAAAGCCATATCGGAATCAATTTTGAAGAATGAATTTTCCTTGCAGAAAGCATTCATGAAATCCTTGCATTCTGGGAATTTGTCTTTGTTCGCATATTGAACATAGATGTCAGTTACTTCATAACGAACGAAAGTTGCAACTTGCTTTTCGAAAATAAATTCAACCGGGACAGGTGCATCGCCGACAGAAAATGTAATCCCTGCTTCTTCCCTATGCTTTTTTAGGACTTTAAAAGTTTTCGATTCTTTTCCAAAGAAACGAATAAGTCCATAGTCCTTGAACTTTTTTATCTTTTTTGGCATTGTGTTTTTCTCCTTGAAAATTTGTGAATTTTTTCTTTTTCTTGTTTAAGATACCCCCCCCCCGAAAAAATTATCAATACGAAAATTTCATTATTTTGTTGAAAAACCTGCAAAAAAAGAAAGATTTTTTCATTTTCAGTACTTTTTTCTTAAGAAAGAAAAAGCAAGCATTGATGCTTTAAATATTTTTGCTTGCTTAATTTCTTTATTTCTTGATTTTGCTAAATCCAAGTAGCAAAGAAGACAATATCATTAACATGGCTAAGCCAGAATCTGCTAGGACTGCTACAAACAAAGGCAATGACCATGTACCCATTATTGAAGCAATAACAGCAAGTATCATGACAGCGAATTTAACAATAAGGGAAACAACTATATTAAATGTAGCCCTGTTTCTAGTTTTATGGGCAACCTTGATAAGGCTAGTAACCTTAGAAGGATCATCATTCATAATGACGCAGTCGGCATTCTCAACCGCTACATCAGAACCTAACCCACCCATTGCAATGCCAATATCAGCTAAAACAATACTTGGGGCGTCATTAATTCCGTCACCAACATAAGCTACACTTCCATTATCTTCATCGATGAGGGAACGTAAGTATGAAACCTTTTCTTCTGGCCTAAGTTCATATTTAACTACATCAACGCCTAATTCGTTCCCGATTTCTAAGGCATTGTCTTTCTTATCTCCAGAAACAATATAGGTGGTTATTCCTTTTTCTTTTAACCCACTGATGCATTCTTTTGAACCTGACTTTAATTGGTCAACTAAAGTAATGTATCCAGCATATTTATCATCGATAGAGACATAAACTCTTGCCCCTATACCTTCTATATCGACTCCATTGCAATAACTAGCCTTACCTACTTTGACCTTATGGCCTTTATAGACACAGCCAACTCCAGATCCAGCTTCTTCAACATATTCTTCGATTTGGTTTGAATCAAATTTGCTTGAAGACACTAACGATTTAGCAATTGGGTGGGTCGAATTGGATTCGGCGGCAGCTACATATTCAAGCATTTCTTCCTTCAAAACACCTACAGGGGTCACTTCTTTTATGCTAAATTCGCCTTTTGTAAGAGTTCCAGTTTTATCAAAAGCAACCTTCTTTAGTTCTTCTAATTTATCAAAATAGCCAGCCCCTTTAACTAAGATTCCATTTTTAGATGCTAACCCTAATCCAGAGAAATAGGCTAGAGGTACTGAAATTACAATCGCACATGGACAGCTTACTACTAGGAATGAAAGAGCGGTATAGA
The DNA here is from genome assembly GCA_052273085.1 of Candidatus Alloenteromonas sp. Taxonomy (GTDB): domain Bacteria; phylum Bacillota_I; class Bacilli_A; order RFN20; family CAG-826; genus Alloenteromonas. The sequence continues at coordinate 2,478 of DAVZIW010000009.1, read as the reverse complement.
TCCAATCTGCCCATACTTTAGAAGATGAAATTCCTAAAAATAATGGGGGCACTATAGCAACAAGCAAGGCTAGAAGGGTAATTATAGGAGTGTAATATTTAGAGAACTTAGTAATGAATCTAGTAGCCTTTGATTTCTTTTCGGCACTATTTTCAACTAGGTCTAATAGCTTAGCAATTGTAGATTCGCTATATGGCTTACTTACTTTTACTTTAAGTGAGCCGGATTTCAAAATAGATCCAGAAACAACTTTATCCCCTTCTTTTTTAGAAATAAGTATAAATTCGCCTGTCAAGGAAGATTCATCAGTTTCCCCACTACCAGAAATAACAACGCCGTCACAAAGAACTTTCATCCCGTTTCCAACAACAACAACATCGCCAGGGACAAGCTTTTCGCTTTCTTTTTCGACTAGTTTTCCATCTATTTCAACATTGGCTTTATCTTTTCTTAAATCAATGGCCTTAGTAATCGCATTCTTAGATTTTTCTTCGGCTAGATCTTCAAACATTTCTCCTATTTGATATAAAAGAATAACCAATACCCCTTCCATATATTCATTATGTTCAGGACCATATGCCCTTAATGCAAAAGCACCGACTGATGCAAGTAACATCAACATGCATTCATTAAATATCTCATGTTCGATGAATATGCTTTTAAAAGCCTCGATAATAATATCATAGCCTATAATGAAATAGGCACTAAGCATAATAATTAAATTACCCCACCAGGAGAAATCTTCATTTATCCAGAGTTTTCCAATTAGGACAAGGGCAATAGTAATAACGGCCCTAATAGAGAGAACTATAATCTCTTTTTTTGAATCTTCTTCCATTTTATTTATCCTCTAAGACGTGGTCATAAACTACATTCAATAATTTGGTAACATGTTCATCTGCTAAAGAATAATAGACACATGTACCTTCTTTCCTAGTCGATACTAGGTTAGCTTTTCTTAATACGGAAAGTTGATGAGATACTAAAGATTGGGATGCCCCTACTTCTTTTACTATTTCAGACACATTGCTTTCTTTCGTTGATAAAGCATACATAATCTTTAATCTAGTAAAATCGCTAGCAATATTTAGCAGGCTTTCCATTTTATCTATTATCTTGTCACTTGGAATTGCCATATTTACCTCCTTATATGAATGAGTTTTCATATTTACAAGCATAAGTATATGAAAGGACATTCATATTTTCAAGAAGAATATGAATAATTTTTCATATTTAATATTTTAGAAAGATAAAAACTTGATTGTTTCTAGGCTTTCCGCGTATATCAAGCTTATGCCTTTTTCATCAATTAAGGCAAAAGAAGCGTATTCATCTCTAGGTAACCCTATTGAACCAGGATTTAAATGGATTATTCCTAGTTCAGAATAAAGGCATTTAAAATGGGTATGTCCATTCATAAGAATCTCTCCTGGAGGGAAAGATATAAACGAGAATGGTTTATGTGATAGATGGGTGTTATGCCCAAATATAGAAATAGATCTATTAAAAGGTAAATCAAATCCTAAAGTCGAGGCATCTTCTTCATAATCGCAGTTCCCCCTTACTGCAATTACAGGGATATTCATTTCCTTAAATGTCTTAACTGCATAACTACTAGAAGAATCATATGCCCCATATAAAATGTCTCCTAGCAACAAGATTACATCAGGTTTAAACTTAGATACACCTTCTTTAAGCAAGTCCATTCCCTTGCTAGAGCCATGTATATCAGAAACAACTAAATATTTCATAATGAATCAAATTATAAACTATTGTTAATAAAATAATGTATCATTATCCCCATGAAACACGCTTTAGATTTATTTTCATTATTACTTGACCAATTTGATTACACGGTTGACTCCTTTTTACGTTTAGACATAAGCAAAGGAGCAAAGGAAGAAGCCATTTATGTGATCGGGGCCACTTCTTTCTTATTAGATAAGATGTTTGCAAAAGAAGATGCCGGAAAAGAAATTACAGATATAACAAAAGAAGAATTGACCAGATTCGACCCATCCAAGTTAATAGACAATGCCACTTCGATGCATATAGCTATAAACGGAGATAAATTATTTCAAGACAATTCCCCATTAAAAGAATATCTAGACTGGCTCAAGCCAATTGAATCCGCCCCTACTTATCTTACTTGCGATAATTATGGTAGATTAGCATTATCTACTGCCGATAGGCTTATTTCCATTGTTGCAGATGACCAAACCAATGAATCAAAACTTAGGATATCTGAAATATTATTCTTAAATATATCCAATGTCTTCTATCATACTTATTTGAATATGGGATTAAATGATTTTAAGAACAAGAATTCCTTTATAGGATTTAAGGATATAGATGAATCCCTAGATGAAATAAGGAAGAATATCTACAACTAGGCAATATAAAAATCCCCTAAGTTATTCGCTTGGGGGATTATTTTTTCATTAGATTTTTTCGATTTCAGAGAAATCAACATCGACT
>DAVZIW010000008.1:0-28315 GCA_052273085.1 Candidatus Alloenteromonas sp. | reverse complement strand
CAAGATTTAAAATCAACGAAATCTCAAATATTAAACGGTTTAAGGCTATTAAATATAATTCCACAAGGGGCAACCGATTACGGCGAATTAGAGTTCACCTCATTTGTCTTAATAAAAGACGGAACAACCTATACCGAATCCCATTAACAATCCTGGGCTGAGCAATCAGCCCTTTTAAACACAAAAGAAAGAATTACATATGTATAATTATGAATCCAAGTATAATGACATATTCACTGATCCGATTTTAGGAAAATACGCATTTCATTTGGCCTCTTTTGCCGATAGGAATAAGAAAATAGTGGTCAGCGATCTAAACCCTTGGCCGGAAAAAGAATCTATCGATTGCTTAAACTTTCTAATCAGTCTTTCTAAAACAGAACGCATTGTTTATAAAGAGCTAAGCGAGAATTCTAGTTTCTTATTGTTGAAACAAGAAAGACCAAGCAAATTAGCTATTGTTGTAGCTGGCGGAGGATATGGATGTGTTTGCACCTTGCCAGAATCCTTGCCTGTAGCGGTTAAACTTTATAAAGAAGGTTTCTCTGCTTTGACTTTTACTTACGGAACAATGGATAAAGCTATTCACGCTACCGACGACTTAAATTGCTTGATTAAATATCTAGATTTAAATAAAGGCAAACTAAACATTGATATTAATGATTATATTGTTGCAGGTTTCTCTGCCGGCGCTCATTTAGTCGGCTTGTTAGGAACTTCAAATTTTGGTTATGAAACGACTTACCTACCAAAGCCGGGTTTGCTCATTCTTTCTTATCCTGTAGTAACGATGCTTGAGCCGTATTGCAGTTTAGCAACTAGAGAAAATCTACTAGGAAAGAGCCCTTCCATGGAAGAGAAAATTAATTATTCGCTTGAGTTGCATGTTGATAAAGGGTTTCCAAGGACTTTTATTTGGCAGTGCAATAAGGACAATGTGGTGGATTCACATAATTCTTTATTGATGGGCAATGCTTTGAAACAAGCGAAAATAGAGCATTGCTATATTACGTATCCAAGCGAGGTGCATGGTTATGGGATTGCTACTAATACAGTGGCCTCTTCTTGGTTTGAAAAAATGCTATATTTTTATAATGAAAAATGTAGAAAATGATTTTTAGATGAATTTTCATATATACTTCGTATATATGAATAATTATATCAATATTTGATATAATTACCAAAACTCCATTGTAAGAGCCTTTGTTTATCATATAATTATCCATAAGGATAAAAAAGGAATAGTCATGGCTACTTTAAAGTTTATTGACGTCAACAAGATTTATGACAACAACGTTCAAGCTGTTTTTGATTTTAATTTAGAAGTAAAAGACAAAGAATTTATAGTTTTTGTAGGTCCTTCTGGATGTGGAAAATCAACTGCCTTAAGGATGATTGCGGGGCTAGAGGACATCACTAGCGGTGAACTCTATATCGATGGCAAGTTAGTTAATTATGTTCCTCCGATGAATAGACATATTGCCATGGTTTTCCAATCCTATGCCCTTTATCCGCATATGACTGTATATCAAAACATGTCTTTTGGATTAAGGATAAGAAAGACATTACGTGGAGTTTATGATTATGATAGCCGGGCAAATTTATTGTTAGAGGAAGCCAAGACGATTAGAAAAGAATATAAGAAAATATCAAAGTTGCTTTCAAAAAGTCCGAATAATAATGAATACCTATCCAAAGAAGAAGAATTAAGACTTTCCTTGCTAAATAAATATGAAAAAATCTTTGATTTAAGAAAACCGGTGATAGGAATTGATGAAGGCATAATAGCGAGAAAAGAGAAAGAAATTAAAAAACTAGAAAGAGGGGTTTCTAGAGTTAGTGGATTAATCCAAAAAGAAAAAAGCAAAGGTCAAGAATCTAGAAACAAATTGCTTTTAGATACCATGGAGCGCGATCTCGAATATAAGCAAAGCCAAATAAAGTCGTTAATTAATGACGTAGATTATTTGAAACAAAACAAAGTTCAGATCCAAAAGACAAAAAACTTGGCTGTATTCGAAAGGGATTACCAGGTCTTAAAAGTCTTAGGTAATTTAGATTTATACAAATACTTAAGTAGAAAACCATCCGAGCTTTCAGGTGGCCAAAGGCAAAGGGTAGCGTTAGGCAGAGCGATTGTAAGAAACCCAAAAGTATTCTTAATGGATGAGCCTTTGTCTAACCTAGATGCCAAATTACGCGTTCAGACTAGAAGCGAGATTGCTAATATCCATAAAAAAGTAGGGGCAACCACAATTTATGTTACCCATGACCAAACCGAGGCTATGACTTTAGCCGATCGCATAGTCATCATGAAAGATGGCCGAATACAACAAATTGCAACACCGAAGGAAGCATATAACGAGCCAGAGAATATGTTTGTCGGCGGGTTCATTGGTTCTCCGGCCATGAATTTTTTAACCGGCACATATTCAAAAGGGAAATTTGTTTTTGAAGGCGAAAAACATGTAAGTATCGAAATAGATGACAGACATAAAAAGCTTCTAAAAGAAAAATACGAAGGTAAGAGAATAGCGTTAGGTATTAGACCTGAAAATATAAAAACTTCTAGTTTGGGTTCTTTTTATTCTTGCCCTATAAATGCAGTCATAAAGGATTCTGAACTACTAGGTAATGAATATATTTATTCTTGCTCTATTGATGGACAAAGCATTTCCGTTAAAGTCGATGCTGAAAACGAGATTATTGATAGCGGGAACACTGCATTATTCTTTAATTTGGATAAGGTACATTTCTTTGATTTAGATACAACAAAAAGGATAAAGTGAGGAATCTTATGAAAAAAAGATGTTTGGTTGGAAGCGTTCTAATGGCTTCGTTGTTAGGAAATTCTTTTATGCTTTCTTCTTGCAACGATGAATCTTCTTCGTCATCTTATGTAGAGACTGACAAAGTAATATCTTTGCTCAGCTCGTTAAATGATTCATCAACTAAAGAAGAAATAGAAGCAGCAAGAAAGGCTTACGATTCTTTATCTAACGAAGACAAGGCAAATATTCCTTCTTCTATTTTGTCTAAACTAACAAAACAAGAGACCCGTATTGCAAATATCGAATCAAGTAAGATGGTTATTGATTTGATAAATGCGTTAGGAGAAGACCCAACGGAAGAAGCGATTAATAAGGCCAAAGAAGCCTATTATGCTTTAAATGAGGATGCGAAAGGCCTAGTAACAAATTTGGATAAATTGCTTTCTGCAATAAAACGTTTTGAATATAAAAAGGAAGCGGAAGATTTTGCCAATAAAATAAAGAATGTTGATCTATCTACTTTGACCGCAGAAAACATTCGAACAATTCAAGAGGAATATGAATCTTTGTCGATAGATGCAAAAGCCTCTTTAGATAATGAAACAAATGAAAAATATCAGCAAATATTAGTGGAATTAGATAGACGAGCGGCTAAGGCTTTTGAAGATAAAATTAATAAGACTGACGTAGATGCAATTGAATATGATGAAATTGTTTCTTTAAAAAATGAATATGATTCTCTTACTGAAAAATCAAAATCGTTTTTGAAGGAAGAAACTATATCAAAATATAATCAAATACTTGCGAACATAGATAAAAAGGCCAAAGAATTGGTCAATAGGATCGATGCTTTGCTAAATATCGATGATAGCGATTCCCTATTCCTTTCCAAAAAGGATGAAATACAAAATATACGTTACGAATATGAATCCTTGCCTGTCGAATTGAAAGATAAGGTTACAAACATTGATAAACTATTGTTTTTAGAAAAGGCAATTTCCTCCTATTCCGCTTTACTTGGGCTAGAAGATGATCCACTCAAACTAAAGGGGGATAGCGAGGAATATTCTTATCCGAAGTCATTTGTTAGAGGCCATGACGAAAAATATGGAACTACTTTGGATTTAACCTTAAACCAGGCAACACAAAATTATGCCTTGGAGATTTATTTCAAAAGTTCCATTAAATCGGCAACAATTGGAGAATATGATAGATTGTTTTTCTATTTCTATAATCCTGGCGATGCTGCCATTAATATGTCTCTAGCGGATACGGCGTGGACGCGTTTTGGGGATTCCACATCTACATTCGGCAAAGGGTGGCATAAGATAGAAGTGACAACAAAAGCAATATTGGAACAAAAGCCTAATGCCAATATCGATACAATTACTTCTGGCTGGACGTTATTTAATACATCCATTACAACAGGTTGGAGAATTACGCCTATTTATGGATATAAGGACATCGATAACTATAATTTGAAGAAAATAAATTCAATAATTTCTTCTTCGCCAACTTCTTTAGGAGATAAGCCAGATTACGAAAAAACCCAAGTCATTAGCAAATTGGCATTTGCAAATAAATTATTTTTATTGTTAAACGAGGAAGCAAAGGCCAAGGTAGACATCGATAAACTTACTTCCTTAAACAATACATATGATAAAGTTGGAAAGGTTATCTATGGTATTAATGAACTAGATACGATTACACCTATTGAAACGGAGAAGAACAAAGATAGCGTCCTTGGTGTTGATTTTGATTGCGGTTCCTCATTTGCTTCTAATTTTGGCCAGTGCTACAAGATTCAATTCAAGACAGGCTCGCCCATGAGCGTTTATGAATTTTCTCTCGATAACTTAAAGGGAGATTTCTCTTCATATTCATCTTTGTGTTTAGGAATCCAAAACAATTTATGCGAGTGGGGCGATTCCAAAGGTTATGGAGATTATGCCTATTTGAATGATGACGACATCAAACTAGATTTAGCAAATAGCAAATCCAATTATGGTCTTCCAGGTTTTTATAATGATGATGGATATGGTAAAGGGGTCTCGTTCTTTAAATATGAAATAGACAAGAAAGAAGAATCCAATTCTTTTAAATCGCCGCAATTTGTTTATCAAAATAGTTGGACCAAGACGGTTAATAACTATCTTTATTATTCGCCTTTAGTTGCACTTAAATAAGGAGATTTATTTTGGCTAAGAATTTAGAGTTGAGTAAAGAAGAAAGAGATCTTGTTGAAGTAAAAAAGTACAACAACAAGAAAAGACACGTTTGGGATAGACGGCTCTTTGTCTTTTCGTTTTTGTTCTTGCCAATTCTCTTCTTCCTTATTTTTTATGTTTATGTAAATTTTCAGTCCTTTTTCTATTCCTTTATGAGATTTGAAGGAGGGGAAGGCCGTTTCGATCCTAATTTTACAAACTATAAAGAGATATTAAATTGTCTGTTTCTTGGCAAGGATTCTAGCATTTCAATTTTGACTTCCTCAAACTTAAGGAACTCGCTATTTAATGTCTTACTATTTAATTTTGTTGGAATCTTTTTGGGGCTGCCTATTTCTATATTCTTTGGGTATTTCCTTTATAAAAAGATTAAAGGATATAAATATTTTAGGTTTGTAATTTATTTGCCTAGCATCATAACTAGTTCGGCCTTGATAATGCTTTATAAGCAAATCATAGGCGAAGGTGGATTGCTGCATGCCTTAAGTGGGCAAGGTTTTGATTACGTTAATCCTTGGCTAAGAACGGATGGGAGTTCTATTTATTTCTTGCTTTTCTATTGTCTTATATTCGGCTTTGGAACAAACATGATTGTTATTAATGGGGCGATGAATTCTATTAACAAAGAAGTAATAGAGGCATCTGAACTTGATGGGTGCAATTGGTTCAAGGAACTCATTTACATAATTTTTCCTTCTATTTGGCCAACTATATCCACAATTCTAATCATGTGTGTGGCAGGTTTTTTAGGTACGACAGGTCCTCTTCTTGCTTATACCGGCATTGCTAGCGGAAACATGAATCAAACATTCACGCTTAGTTATTTGCTTTATTACATGGTTGCAAGGTCTCCTAATTTTAATGAAGGCTGGATATATATGGCTTCTGCAATTGGGATATGCATGACTATTGTAAGCTTCCCGACTGCTTTGATAGTTAAACGTATTGCCTACGGAAAGGAGAAATAAAATGGATAAAGATTCGCTTAAGTTTTTGAGCAGAGAATATAAAAAAGACAAAAAGTCATTGTCTGAAAAGATCGTTTTTATCGTAGCTTTCATTATTCTTCTTTCCTATGCAATATTAGTCGCCTATTTCTTTTTCTATGGATTGTCATTGGCGCTGCTTGGCGATGCCGAAGTATATGAAGAGGTGCAGTTTGATGGGAAATTATGGATCCCTCAATGGGATAAGATTAGTTTTAAGGCTTTTTACGAAGCCTTGTTTAATTTGACTTCTTCTACCGCATCACTAAAGGATTTTTCTTTCCTCCAGCTTACTTGGAATTCCATTTGGAGGACAACCCTTTATTCTACATTGTCTATTTTTACTAGTTGTTGCGTTTGCTACATATTGGTTTTCTATCGTTCTAGACTTACAAAATTTATCTATAATCTAGGGCTTTTTGTTTCAATTATCCCTTTGTTTGGCTCTGCTGCATCGACTTATCAGTTATATTCGAATTTCTTGGGGACTGGTATTGATTTAAAAGGCACCGTTACTTTGGTTGCCATAACTTCCATTGGGTTATATGGGGGATATTTCTTCTATATGTATTCGTTTTTCAAGTCACTATCTTGGGAATATGCAGAAGCGGCATTTGTAGATGGGGCAAATCATTACAAAGTGTTTTTTAGGATAATGCTTCCGATGGCTTTGCCTTCGGTTTCGGCCCTATTCATAATGAATTTTATAATGGGGTGGAACGACTACGAGAATACCTTGCTTTATATGCAGAAATACCCAAACTTGTCTTTTGCTTCCTATTTGTTTGCTAACACAAATTCCAACAACGTTCCAGTCTTTATGGCTGCGACATTCGTTTCTTTAATACCTATGCTTATCCTTTTTTTGATATTCCAAAATTCAATAATGGAAAAAGTCCATTTAGGTGGATTGAAAGGGTAATTGGAGGAAAACAGTATGAAAAATAAGAAAATTAAGTTGTTAATGGCTTCATCATTTATTAGCTTAGGGTTGATCTCGTGCTCTACTAACAAAGATTCGACTGATACGTTAAAAATCGAAGGCGTTAAGCTTGGGTATGGAGTCAAATGGATGGAGGATATTGTTTCATCATTTACGGAGAAAACAGGAATCAAAGTAAACTTCCAGGCAGTTGATGGTCAAGCCGGGGTTGAGGCGTTGCAAGCTAAAATCAAAGCCGGAGGTGATGGGACGGACATTTTCTTTTCTAGAATTACTGACTTTTATAAACTAGCATATCAAGGTAATTTTGTTGATGTTGGTGATGTTTGGACTAGCAAGGACGAAAACGGAAAGTCAATAGAAGATAGAACTGAACAATGCTTTATAGACGCAAACAAGATTGATAATAAATATGTTAGTTTTTCCTGGGCGAATGGTGTTGTCGGAATGGTAAGAAACAACACAATTTGGAATGCTTTGGGGTTAAAAGATGAGGATGTCCCTTATACAACGGACGAATTTATTGCTTTGTGCGAAAAAGTGAGAAAAAGGGAATTTAAATACGAAGGTAATCAAATCTACCCACTTGTTTATTCTTATGAAAGCGAATATTACACCTCTTTGCTTCCAATTTGGTTTGCCCAATACGAAGGAAGCAAGAATATGATGTATTTCAACGAAGGAATAGATCCTGATGATCCTGAGGCTAGCAAAGAACATCATACTTCCTCATTTTATGCTAGGGATGGTATCGTAGAATCGCTTCAAGTGGCACAGGACTTATTGGTGAACAACGATTTCCACCATCCCAAATCAAAGAATTATCAATTTGAATCTTGCCAAAATGACTTTTTAAGGAATAAAACAGCTTTATTTATGGCCAATGGTTCTTGGCTTGATACCGAGACCAACGTCAAGGATTATGATGCCTCGTTTATTAATATGCCTATTGTTTCTTCTATCATCAATAACGGAAGAATTACCTCTATCAAAGACGATAAAACTTTGAGCGAAGTCATTAAATTTATTCGTGGGGTAAATAAAGAAAAACCTTCTTCAGTTAGCGATGAAGACATCGAGGTAGTAAAGGATGCCACACAAAATGGGTCTTATCTTAGGAGTGGGTGCGATCATCAATTAGTTATTTGCTCAAATAGCAAGAAAATAGATTTGGCAAAGCAATTCGTTAAATACATGTATTCAAATGAAGGATTATCTATTTTCCATAAATCCATGAACGGTGGCCTTTTGGGAACCAAGCCTTCTAATGGTTATAGCGATTTAGACATTCAAGTTTCTGGCTTCAAGAAGAATGTCAACGAAGCGTTGGAAGAGAACAACGTCCTTGCCTATAACTTCCAAGTGCCTGCCAAAATATTCTGTTATGGTGGTATTAACCGTACGTTTGCAAATGGTTTGGGAAATGTTGGCGACAACTGCATCAAGGCTATGGTTTCATTCAATAAAAGTCCAAGCGAAGTTTTGAATTTAAATATGGATTATTTAAATAAAAACTGGGCGACAATATTAAAACAATCAGGACTTAATTAAATATGAGAAATTTTGGCAAAAACTTCCTTTTCTTAAGTGTGTTTTTTATTCTTCTTTCCTGTGGACAAAATCAATATTCTTCGACTTCTAAAAGGATAGAAGACCAAGAAGAGACTGCCCATGCTGACTTTTCTTTGTTTTCGACCTATTCAACAACCAAAGTATTAAGAAATCATAAAGAAGATGAAGCAAGATATTTTAATCTTGGCGAGAAAATGAATATTGAAATGATGCAAAACGAAAAGGAAGGGAGCCAGATAATTATTTCTCTTGAGGGCGAAAAAAGTGTTTACATAGATGCCTCAATTAATGAACTTGTCTCTAGCAAGGGTGAGAAAATTCCCGCCTCTAATATTTCTCTTTTTTATCAAAAATACATAACGTTACCAAACGCATCAACTTTGAACCCCGCCTATTCTTCATTTGATATGGTTCCGGATATGCTTTTGCCTTTTGAAGTTGCGAAAGAGCATAAGGAAAACAAAGCTTATGGCGGTTATAACCAAGGCATTACTATTGAGATAGATTCAAAAGGCATCAACCCCGGATTATATGTAGGATACATTGATTTGAAAATCGGTGATGTGGAAAAAAGGATAAATGTCAGCGTTGAAGTGTGGCCCATTAAATATGAAGGCAGGAGAGAATTTAAGACTTCATTCTTGATTTATCGAAACGAGTTAATTAATGGAGAATATGATAATTCAAAAAAAGTAGTGGACTCCTATGTTGATTTTCTTAATGAATACAAGACCAATTCCTATGTGATACAAGATGTTGGTTCGAATAATCTTGCAGATTTTAAAAACGATATCTTAAGGCAATGGGGCAATCCTAATTTTTCATCCATCATCATTCCTTTTGATTTCCCTCAAACCTATATGGCTAGCGATGAGTCTGCAAAAAGATGCGTTTCTTACATAACCACTTTGGCAAAGATGTCTACCTCCAGGGAAAACGATTTTGTTAAATATGCATATTTTTACCCTTCTAGTTATGATGAAGCTGATGCAGACCCTGTTAAAGCAGCTGCCTCAGAAAGGCTATTAAAAGCCGGTGGCGAGTTAGATAAGACACTAGAATCCGCGATAAGGATATTGCATAACGAAGGCTATTTTTCCTCTTTGAGTGATAAAGAATTCGCTTTGGAACTAGAACAAGAAATAAGGAATATACCTTCTATTTTCACAAACATTGTATTTAAGGATGATTGGGTTGGAAAATACCATACAACATTTTGTCCTTACATGTCTTTGTTTGATGATTTCGCCACTAAACAAAAGTATCAAGATGCAAGCAAAGACATGTCTAATTCCAATCTATGGGCATATTCATGTGTCGGACCAAATTATCCTTTCGCAACGTTTCATATCGATGATGACAATCTTGATATGAGAGTGAACGGATGGATGAATAAGCAAATCGGGATAAACGGTTATCTATATTACGAGGTAAATAAAATTACTTTATCAAATGATGAATCCAAATTAGTTGACCCATACGAGGACCCCCTTAGATATGAAGTGACTCCGGGAGACGGTTATCTTCTTTATCCTGGAAGGCTATATGGGCTAAATACTCCCATAGCGTCAAATAGATTGGCTAATTATAGGGATTCGATGGACGATTATGATTTGCTTTGCGTTTTGGAAAGAAAACTTAATTCCTATAAAGAAAAATATGAAATCGATGAACTAACATTGTCTGATTATATCGGCGGTGTTTACAATTCACTGTTTTCCGGGGCAACTTGTAAGGTTAATGACCAACAATTTTTCTCCGCAAGAAGATTAATTGCGTCGAAGATAATGGAACTAGATAACGAAGATGGCATCCTTTTGTTAAACAAAAAGCAAGAGGATGGTCTAAAAACTATCATTTATTCCTCTAATAACAATTTAGATATCAATGGCAAAAAGGTTTCTTTAGAAAAATCGGGACAAGGGTTTAAGATAGTTTTGCCAAATAAAGGGGAACTCGCGAAATATACCATAACTAGTGGCTCTCTAACTTATGTTAGGGATGCAAGCGGACAGGATTTGCTAAATGATTTTTCATCTCTATCTTCTATGAACAAAAACGCAGCTACAGTAGTAGAAGAAGGTGGAAAACCAAACGAAATAAAGGTAAGTATTGGTTCTGAATATGCTAAAGAAGATGGGAAAATTGACTCATCAACCATGAAATTCACCCCATATATAGGGATACCTGTTTTTGCTTTGAATAAATATTCTTCTTTTAGTTTTGATTATTCCAATTTATCTAATGAGGATATTGAGTTTTCCATTGGCCTCAATAACGGAAAAAGCAACGAACTAATAATAACAAATTATTGTAAGGCTAATTCATCTAGAAAATTAGTAGATATAGATTTGACTTCCATCTCTTCTTATTCGAAAAAGAACGCAAAAGAAATAAGGCTATATTTTAAAAACGTTAAATTTGATTCGAATGGGAATGCTTCGCTTTATCCTACTAGGGAATTGACTATATCTAATTTAATTGGCAACAAGGAGGCTAAGTAAAAATGAAAAAGGCTTTCTATTCTACCTTATTCTTCTTGCCACTTTTATTTGGCTGCAATCAAGAGCAATCTCATGACGACTCAATTTGCCTTAACGATTTTGAATCAATCTCGGATTTATATAAATTTAAAACCGCAAGAACCGATACCTCTAGCCACCTTTCTTATTCTTTAAATAAAGACAATAAATATGTAACTAGCGGTTCTTCCTCTTTGAAATTAACAATTGATCAAGGAAGTATACAAGAATTAATGTTCCCATTTTCATATAACGGGGTAGATCTCTTTGACAAATCAATCTTAAATTCAGTTTCGATAGATATATTTAACGCTTCAACAAAGGATATTCCTTTAAATATTAATATTTATAATTCCTCATCTTTAGACAATCTTTTGACCAAGGCAGTTGTTTTAGCTAATTCTAGTTGGAATAGCATTGATTTTTCCTTGTCTTCTATTGCCATAAAAAACAATTATGAATCTATCAAAGGCGTTGTGTTTAGATTTGCCAGTGATGGATCTGGTACTTTTTATCTTGATAATTTAAGGGCAAGGCTCGGACTAGTTAGCAATGACGATGATCAAAAATATGAAGATAAAATAACTTCTTTACAGGATAGAATATCTCTCCTTCCTAGCGAAATTAAATATGAAGACTACGAAATGCTAGAAGCATTGTATGAAGAATATGCTTCCTTGCCTGATTTATATAGAAGAGTAGTAAATAACTATTCTAAGTTGCTTTCTTCGATTCAATCGTTGGCAAAGATATTAAACGAGCAAAACGAAGGCGATTTAGCCAAAGAGATGTTTGGATTTGATAGTTTTATTGGAGTAGGCGAATTATATAATCATAAGACCGTCGGCGGCGACCTTGAATTTTTGTACCAACACGACATTGCTTATGAAGATGAGAAAGGTTCTTTGAAGGCTAGTTTCTTTGGCACAGTTTGGAATTATTTAGGGTATACATTGCCAGATGATGTTTTAGACTACGACTATACTGTTTTCCATTTGTTTAATGAGGATAAGGAAAACAATCAAATTAAAAGAGTTTATTTTGGGTGGAACGGAAATTATATTGACTGTGAGCCTAATGTTTGGACTAGTGTTAAAGTCAATACAGAAACGTTGGTAAATTCAAGTTACGGCATAATTATCAACCAACTTAAAAATGGGTTGTCTACTACCTCATCCGGTTCAATTTATCTTGGAAAAGTAATGGGCTATAAATCTGAATTCAAGGATATTGGAAATGCCTTGGTTGATAATAATCCATTGTCTTTAAGCGGGGTGAATTGCACCCAAAACGGACTTGATATTGTTCCTAACGAAACAGGCGTATTAGATATTAGGTTTAATAAAAAAATCAAATACTTATCATCTATAGAAGAAGCTTCATTTAGTGTCTATAGTGAATTCGTTATAGAATCGTCATTGATTGGTTTTGATGGCAACGTCATTAAAACTTTGAACCTCAACAAGGGATGGAATTTGATTCAACTAGATAATTCGTCTTTCAATGATTTGGTTTCCATGAGACTAGAAGTAAGAAAAGGGGAGAAATTGTCCCTAACCAAAGTAGTTTGTTATAAAAATACATCCTTTGAACTTGCCTATACTTATCTATCCATGTTTGGGCTGCCTAAAGAAAACAATCTTACGCTTGCAAACGTTCCTTCGCTTGTTTCGTTCTATGAAGCCTATTCAAAAATGGATAAAGACCAAATAGAGACTTTAGGAAACTTATATGAAAACGCCGAAACCATAATAAAATCTTTATTGGATTCCATAAAAAGCAAATCCCTTGTTAATGATTATGTTTGTTCAATCATTGATGGATTAAGCGATGACGAACTTTCTCCATTATTGATTTCTTTGGAAAATTCGTATTTGGTGAAAGAGTGTGCTAGCGAATTAGTTATTTCACTTATCTTTAGCAAAAACAAGTATTACGGGATCAGTTATGGCAAATGTGACACGATTTCAAAAGGACTGGACTATAACTGGGAAGGCACGGTCAAAGAAGATTTTGACCCCAGCATGGGCAAAATATTTTCGATTAATGTTTCCAAAATGCTTTTCCCAAGCTTTCTCCAGTTCGAGAATGCTTCTTTTGACATTTCTAATTACGCAAAAGTTGTTACATACGTTTATAATCCATTAAATAAAAACGTAAGTGGCAATTTCTTTAACGTTAATCCATCCAATGGTAATTGGGAAGTATTGTCTTCTTTCTCTTTGCTCCCTAATAGTTGGAATAAGTTAGAAATAGAAGCCTCTAAGATAACTGGTTCTAGAAGTTTCTTGATGCTGATGGGAGATTTGATTTCGCCTTCATGGAAGATGACTCCATATTATGGGATTGATTATTCTAAATATACATCTTCTATTATTTCAAGAATTGATGAATTGCCACCAGTTATAAAAGACGAAAAAGAGTCTATGCAAGTTTTATCGCTAATGGAATCCTGCAAGAAATTAGATAGCCAGGCTAAAAAGCGCGTAACGAACTTTACTAAATTGTATGATTTATATTTGACAATAAAAGGCATGGAGCTTGGCTACATGGCAACTACATCTTCTTATTCGTTAGGAGCTGAGTCGAATGATTTTTCATATGGCTTTACTTTAGAAGGTGAAGTAACTGCTGGAAATACTTTTTTTGTCGGGGTTTTAAGAAACGATGTTTTAAAGAAACTCTCTACCTACGAAAGTGCCTTTTTCTATGTGTATGTGCCCTCTAATAGCGGTTCTTCCTCTTTGATTTTTCAATACGACAAGGGCTGGAGTGGTCCTAACTTCGCTTTAAAGGAAGGATATAACAGGATTAGTTTATCAAGGGATGAATGGTTTAATAATAAGGAAAATAGCGGAGACATGTATTTATATTTCTCATCTTCGTCTACTTCTACTTGGAAGATAACAAGTATTTATGGAATTAAGGAGACTGCTTAATATGAAAAAATATATTTATTTAACAATCCCTCTTTTGTTTCTTGCTTCTTGCAATCATGAAATGAACACCGATTCTTCTTTTTCTCGAGAAACCATTCCCTACCAAGAAGAAACCGTTTCTTTAATTCCCGATGAAATGAAGAACTACCTTGTTCAGGAAGAGCAAAAAAAGCAATTTCAAGTATTGAATGACCATCATCGTTATAATCCTACCTCGACATCAGACTATTCAAAACCTGTGATTATTTCATTCGAGCCTACTGGTAATGAACCTTATAAGATTTCTATTTCAGATAAAGGAGATTTCTCTTTGTTTTATGAAGTTTCAACTACTTTCTCTTCCTATACGATTACAGATCCAGTTCCAGGCAAAACTTACCATTACGAAGTGTTAGATAGTTCAAACCGTTTTCTTAAAAAAGGAAAGATAACAATAAAAAAGGAAAAGCATTTGACTGTTCGTTATATGAATGTCGAAGGCACTAATAATGTTAGAGATTTGGGTGGATGGAATACATCTAGTGGCAAAGAAGTCCAATATGGCCTTATTTATAGAGGCGCTAGATTAAATGGCGATAACTGTTTAACTAAAAATGGCCTGGATATGATCAGAGATACCATGGGGGTAAAAACCGAGTTAGATTTAAGGAATACTGATGATGATTTGGGGCAGACATATGCTGCTTTTGCAGAAAAATCGTTTGATTTATATGATAGAAATTATTTAAAAGACGATAAGTTTCCTTACCAAATGTATGACTCTATAACCAAGGAAGCTTCCAAGCCAATGAATAGAAAAATCTTTTCCTATCTAGCAAATAGAAATAATTACCCATTTTATATTCATTGTTCTGCGGGGGCGGATAGAACTGGGACCTTATGCGCTTTAATAAATGGTGTTCTTGGCGTTAGCGAAGAAGATTTGATTAGGGATTATGAGCTGACTAGTTTCTCTAAACAGGGCAATAGGTGGAGAGGCGCTAGTAACCTAGATCAAACCGATTTTGATTTATCTAGATACGACACAAGTGGCGGAGTTGATGCTAGATGGGGTGCATTTATGGACTTAGTGAAAGGCGAAGGAGAAAAAGATGATTCACTAGAAACGTGCTTTAACAAATTCTTGGTAAATGTAATAGGTGTTAGCCAAGATGATATTAATTCAATGAAGTCAATCATGCTAGGGCTTGATAGAGATGTTCTCTCTAGCAAGAACGTCATGGAAACTTGCATAGCACCCGGACATGCTGTCTATAAAAATGGAAACGAAACAATTGAATTCGATACTAAGCCACTAGGCCATAATTTTATAAAAGAAGGTAATGGTGCTTTTTGCTCTAATTGTCATAAGCTAATTGAGGCAAAAGAAGGCATTTGTGATGTCAAGAACGGATATTATTTGGGAGACGATGTTATAGAGACTATGTCAATTTCTGGTAGAGACATGCCAATTGTAAATAATACACTATCTTTCGAAAAATATATGGCAACTAGCGAACCCGTGGGTTTTTTAATCACTCACAAAAACGGAAGGCTATCCTATTTGAATTTGACCATTTATTCTTTGCTAGTTAAAAACGAAGAAGACTTATTTAATATGAATAAATATACTTGTAATTTAACCGACATAAAGGGCAAAACCTCGACATATGGATATTTCAAGTTATTAAATGATATAAAATGCTCAAAAAAATGGACAAGGGACAATTCGCTTGGTATCAATTCGACAAAGGGCAAAGATAATTCTTTCAACGGATTTATAGACGGAAACAAAAAGACTATTTTGAATTTTAATGTTTCGTCTTTGGATGGCGCCTTGATCTATTCGGCAGGAAAGCAGACCCGTGTATTTGATTTAACCATAAAAGGAAGTAGCTTGGATAGCTATTGGGGGAGCGATTTCCTAATAGCCTATTCCTATGGCGGCCATTATTCAAACTTAACTATTGAAGTTTCTTTGGGCAAAGGAGATGAAAGATTCAATAACACGGCTCTATTAGGGACGATAGGCTATAAGGAAAAAGCGCTCGATACGATTACTCTTGATAACATTTCGCTTATTAACGAAGGTAATAAAGACATAGGTTATTCCTCATCAATAGGCCAACTTTATTATGACACGGAGGATAGTAATTCTTTTCAAGGCTTATTAAGGATGAACAATATAACAATTAGTGGTTTCTCTTCTTCGCTAGTTTGCTTTAACGTTAAAGAAAACAAGACAAGTAGTTATTCCACTTATGATGAAATTATTTCATTAATCGGGAAAGGAAACATTGTGTCGTTGGTGGTTTTATGAAATTGAATATTGAAGAAAAATTGTCGACAACCGTCGATGCTTTATCTAGATTTAGCATCTTTAGACATATTTTTCCTGTTAATGTAGAGCGCAGCGACTGTTTTGAGGATGATCCCGCCAATAGAAAAGATTGTGTGTTTAAGGAATTCAAATCACCATGGATCATTTTTGAGGAAAATAAATATATTCTTTTCAAAGCTAGTTTTGATATCAAGAAAGCGGAAAGCCAAAACGCATATCTTTGTATTGATATGTTTATTAATGGAGTTGCCTCTACTATCAGGCCACAAGCCCTTTTGTATTTAAATGGTGAATTGATTCAAGGCATCGATATAAACCATACCGAAGTCTTGTTAAATGATGGGCATTACGAAATGTTGCTAAATTTCTATACTCACTCATTTCAGTTTTCGTTTCCGTTATATTTTTCAATTAAGTATAAAGACAAAAGAGTTGAACAGGCTTATTACGATTTTGAAACTATTTTAGAATCGCTTCAGATGTTAAAAAAAGATGACCCAAGGTATTTAGATGCGTTGCCTATAGTTGACTGTGCCATGAATATTCTTGATTTTAGGCAAGTTGGCTCAATGCCTTTCTTTGATTCGATTACTAAGGCTAGAAAATATTTAAAAGAGAAGTTTTTTACTTCTTTTTGTGGAAAACAAAATAATATAATTAATTGTATTGGCCATTCCCATATTGATGTTGCCTGGCTTTGGGATTTAAAGCAAACAAGGCTAAAAGTCCAAAGAACATTTTCAACTGTTTTGAATTTGATGGATCAATATAAGGACTTTACTTATTTCCACACAACCCCACAGTTATTTGAATACCTAAAAGAAGATAATCCTACTCTTTTTAAGAAAATAAAAGAAAAGGTAAAGGAAGGCCGATTTGAACTAGACGGTTCAATGTGGGTAGAGGCTGATTGTAATTTGACCTCTGGCGAATCGTTAGTCAGGCAATTCCTTTTTGGGATAAACTATTTTAAAAAGGAATTTAATGTCGACTGTTCTTGTTTGTTCTTGCCTGATGTATTTGGCTATTCTGCCCAACTTCCGCAGATAATGAATAAATGCGGGATAAAGCGTTTTGTGACAGCAAAAATTGGATGGAATGATACCAATAGATTTCCTTACGATACATTCGATTGGGTTGGGATTGATGGCTCAAGCGTGTTTACCTATTTAATATCTACCTGTGATGCTAATCCTAGAAGCGGAATCCAAGATACCACCTATACCAATTATGTCGGAGTTATATCCGCAGGCCAAATTTTAGGAACCTGGAATAGATACCAACAGAAGGAACTTAACAATTTGACATTCACTGTGTTTGGATATGGAGATGGAGGCGGTGGCCCTACTAAAGAAATGATAGAAAGGGAATCTAGGTTTGCTTATGGTTTACCTGGATTAGGGAAGACTAGGCTATCAACGTTGAGAAAGACTTTGGATGAAATTGAAACTAAGTTCGATGAAAGCTCTAAAAAAGGCATGAAGCGTCCCGTATGGAACGATGAGTTGTATTTTGAATACCACAGGGGCACCTATACTTCCGTTCCTAGAATTAAAAAGAACAATAGATTTGCCGAATTTGCTTTATCTAATGTAGAGGTCACTTCATCGATTGATAGTCTATTGTCCCTACGTCCTTACCCTAAGCAGGAATTAGATAAATATTGGAAGGTTTTGCTGCAAAATCAGTTTCATGACATATTGCCTGGATCCGCTATAGAAAAAGTCTACCTAGATAGCGATATTCAATTTGCCGATCTATTCGACTTTACATCTAAAACAATTGAAACCAACTTAAAGTTACTTTCTCAAATTATAAAAACTAGTGGTGACTATTTGGTTTTCAACCCTAATAGTTTCGCTATGGATGGCTATATTGTTCTAAATGGTGTTTGTCATGAGATAAAAGGGGTGCCTTCATTTGGCTATAAAGCAATTTCTCTTGTTCGAGATAAATACGAGCGTGTGTCTATTGATGGCAAAACAATCGAGAACAATTTTTTTAGAATTATTCTTAATGGAAAAGGGGAGATTATTTCTCTTTATGATAAGCGGTTGGATATGGAATTTGTTAAAAACAATGAACCCATTAATGCGTTTTGTTGCTTTGAAGATATGCCATATCAATACGATAACTGGGAGCTAACCCCCTATTATTATGAAAAAAAATATAAAGTAGATTCCATTGCCTCCTTTTCCTATTTAGATGAAGGGGATAGGAAAGGAATTAAGATAGTTAGAAAATACCTTTCTTCTACAATAGAGCAAATTATATATTTGTATTCTTCCATAGATAGAATAGATGTTGTTAATAAAATTGATTGGCACGAAAAACGGCAGCTTTTAAAGATTTTATTCCCTCTTAATTTTGAGTTCGATAACGCTCAATTCGATATTCAGTTTGGCAATCTAACTAGGAAAATGAAACCATCTAACACGTTTGATGAAGCGAAGTTTGAAGTGTGTGGTCAAAAATGGGTTGATATGTCAAGTCAGGAATTTGGCTTAGCTATTTTGAATGATTGTAAATATGGTTATGGAACAAAGGGAGGCACTTTGTCTTTAACGGTTCTTAAATCCGGTTCATATCCTTATGAAGAGGCATCCGCCGTAGTTCCTACATTTACATATTCCTTATATCCTCATAAATATAATTATCAAAGATCTAAAGTCATTGAGCAGGCCTATGCTATTAATAGGCCGCTACTGAACACTTGCATTTATAAAAATAGCTCTATCGAACCATTCCTAGATGAGCGAATGAGTTTTTTTGAGTTAGTTGGGGATGGGGTTTATTTAGAAACGGTAAAGAAAGCAGAAGATGGCGTTGGCTTTGTTTGCCGTCTTTATGAAGGGCATGGCAAAAGAACCGATGCTTATCTAAAGCCTTCCTTTAATTTTAAAAAGGCATATTTATGCAATCTTTTAGAGAAAGAGATAAAACAATTGGAGATAGTTGAAGGCAAGATAAAGATTTCTTTAGGGAAATTTGAGATAGGGACCATAAAAATATTATGATTAATTACCATTTTAAAAATAATTTTGTTGTTTGGTTTGATGAAAGCAACTGCTCAATAAGTTCTATCAAAAAGAATGGCAAGGAACTTATATTTGAAAGCCTTCCATTTTTCTCAATAAAATTAAGAAATAAAGATAATTCGTCATTTGTTATTTCCTCTTTCGAGTTTGATTTCATTTCTGCTTCAGATGATTTGTTTGTTTACCATAATCAATACGTAAATGTTTTATTATTTTTCGAACCCAAAGATAATGGATTTCTAACAAGGATAAAGGTTATAAACCATACTTTGTGCGTAATAGAATGGGTAGAACTTAATTCTTTTGGCCTCAATCCAAAACTAAAGGAAGAAGAAGGTGGCTGCGGCGAAATACTTTACCCATATAATGAAGGTTGCATAGTTAGCAACATGAAACGGAGGAATAATTCTCCATTCCCTTATCTGGAGCCGGAATATCCTAGTTTAGGAAAATATTCGATTTTCCCAAATATGGTGTGCTCTCAATTTATTTGTTATATGGGGGAGGGGTATGGCATTTATTTTGGCCTTCATGATAAAAATAGAGGCACAAAGCACATTGATTTTAAAAGTTGCAATAATTCGATAAAGATCGTGAATAGGATTTATTCTAACTCCAAATATGGAAAAGATTTTGAAATGGACTTCGATGCTCTTTTATTATTTTTTGATGGAGATTATTACGATGGAATGGATTTCTATAGGGAATGGTTTTCCAAAAATAAGATACATGGGTTAACTGAAATAGAGAAAAACAAAGAGTTGCCTTCTTGGTATAGTCTTTCACCGATTGTTTCAATTTTTCCTGTTAGGGGGCATTTTGATACCGATAAAATGGAACCAAATAAATTTTACCCATATAAAAATTCTATTCCTTGTATTGATGAACTATCCGCTTTAGTAGATTCAAAGATAATGGCGTTAATAATGCATTATGAAGGTAGTGCGCCTTGGGCCCCACCTTATGTTTGCCCTCCCTTTGGTGGGGAGGATCTTTTTTCTAACTATGTTCTGGAAATGCACGATCACAATCACCTTGTAGGGGTCTATTGTTCTGGGTTTGGGTGGACTGAACAGTCGAAATTGATTAAAACATATAATCGTCATGATGAGTTTGTTCGAAATAATTATTCTAGGTTAATGTGTTCGAATAGTGATGGAACTATTAAGTCTTTGATTTGCTCGGAGCAAAGAGATGGCTATGATATTTGTCCGTGCCAATACGAAAGTAAGAAAATTTGGGCCGATGAAATATCCAAGCTAACCAAACTTGGAATAGATTACATACAGGCACTTGACCAAAATCATGGCGGCAATTGTTATTTTTGTTTCAGCTCCGATCACGGTCACCCTCCTGTTCCTGGGGCGTGGCAACAAATAGAAAGCAACAAAGCTATAGATATGATTAATAGGCCTAACCAATTGCTTTTAGGCTCCGAATCGGCTGCTTCCGAGCCCTTTCTTAGTAGACTTCAATTTTCTGATAATAGATTTAACTTGAATTACTACATCGGAATGCCATTTCCAATTTATTCTTATTTATATCACCCATATGTTAACAATTTTATGGGGAATCAAATATGTATGACCTTGTCTAATGAGCCTTATAATTTTTCTTATAGGGTAGCGTACTCATTTATTTGCGGCGATATGTTATCTGTGGTTATAGACGATGATGGCGAAATGCACCTTTCTTGGTGTAATGATTCGAGGGTAAACAAGGCAGTAGGGATTACTATTCTTAAAAATTTAAACGGTTGGAGAAAATACAAGGGGAAAGAGTATTTGTGTTATGGCGTTGCTTCTAGACCCGTTGAAGTAGATACGAATTTTGTTTCATTCAAGACAGAGGACGGAACTAAACTCTTAGTAAAAGGAATTCAAACATCCGCCTTCAAATATAAAGGTAAAACAATGCAATTCATTGCTAATTTCCAATTAGTGAAAACGGAAGTTAAATTTAATGGCCCACATAAAATTTATAAAGATTATTTAAGCGATGAATATATAATTACTAATGGAACTGAAATTCCTCCATTATCTGCCGTGATGGTCGAAATATAGCATATGCCTACAATCGAAATTAAAAATTTATGTTATTCCTATAAAGGTGAAAAAGGAACGGGTGTATTAGCGCTAGATAATTTAAATGTAGTATTTTGCAATGGAAAAATTAGTGTGATACTAGGATCTTCCGGCTCTGGTAAAACCACATTATTAAGACTTTTATCAGGCCTAGATTTTAATTACAAAGGAAAAATATCATTTTTCGGCGAAGATATGAGAGGTGTGCCCCCAAAGGATAGAAATTTAGCTTATGTTAGCCAAAATTATTCTATGTATCCACATATGACACTTTTTGATAGTATTGCGTATCCTTTAAAACTTGCGGGTGCCGAAAAGGAAGAAATAAAACACCGTGTATATGATGCCTCTAGGCAATTGGATATTTTTAATTTGCTTAGTAGAAAACCAAAACAAGTTTCTTTGGGCGAGTTGCAAAGAGCGTGCATTGCTAGGGCAATAGTAAAAAGACCCGAAATCGCTCTTTTTGATGAACCTTTAGCCAACCTAGATGCGACTAATAGAAGCAAAGCTAGACATCTATTGAAAAATGTTTTACACACACTTGATTCTACCGTCATATATGTAACACATTCTTTGAAAGAAGCAACTTCTCTTGCCGATACCATTTATATTCTTGAAGAAGGCAAGATAAAATTTAGTTGTAGCCCAAAAGAAGCAAGCAAATTGTTGGATACGAAACTTAAGGCTTATTTTGAAAGCGAAAAATATGATTAAAGTTCCATATGATGATTTTATAAGACTATATAGCAAGAAAACAAAGCTATCTCTTTTTGTTTCCTTATTTTTGTTGTTTGTGTCCGTTTTATCCGTTGTTTTGTTTTCTCTATTTATCAACTATATAAATAAGGATGTCCTTTTGCCCTTAGGCATTGTTCTTTCTACTCTATTATTCTTTTTGTTTTGTTTGTGCTTGTATGGTTTATATATTCCCTTTAGAAGAAAGTTAAAACATCTAAAACATATCTATTACGGTGAAAAAACAAAGTGTAAGGGGGTTGTAATTTTAATCGGAGACATTGTGTCTTTGCCTTCTTTCGGCAAAGGTTTAGAAATCACTTTAAAGGATAAAACTGATACATGGGTTGCTTACTTTGACTCAACCTTAGAAGAAATTCCTTTTAAAGAAAAAGAGGAGGCGACATTGATTACCTCCAATTCATTTGTGGTAGCTTATGAAAAAGATTGATTATGGTAGCCAGATAAAAAAGGCAATTTTTCCCTCTTCGTGTCTAAGTCTTTTAATGGTTATCTTGCTTTCTATGCTTTTTGTTACACTCTCTTCTCCTAGAAAAGAGAATAAGATTGAAATGTTAATAGGCGCCAAAGAATCGGATACAGCAAGGTTAGTAGATTATCTCTCAAACAAAAAGCAAGAATATATTTATCGAATAGATATCTCTTGCTACGAATCTTCAAGCAATGCGTTTTTAACTTATTATGTAAACACGCTTGGAAGCATGGATATTGTCATTCTTCCTGAATCTTTTTTTGCTGTGGGGGCATTTGGTTCCAGTATTACAAAGTACGCTGAAATTGATTTAAATGTTATTAATAAGTATCTCGATCTATCATCTTGCTCATTTTTTGAGAGAAATAATAAAAAGTATGGTATCAAAATATATGATTCCGAAACAAAAACAGGAAATATTGCCGATTTCATTAAGTTTGAGGACTGTTCCTATTATCTTTTTATTTCAGCGTCAACTCTTCATGGAGGAGATTTAAATAATTCTCCACATGATGGGATTTTTGATATCATCAAACTAATTTTATAAATATGAGAAAGAATCAAAGGCAAAATAAAAAAGCGAATTCATCATTGCCAATTAATAGGGTAGAGCTGTTTTTTGATGTTATAAAGCAGCGGTGGCGGTTACTTATTTTATTGGGCTTCTTCTTTTTTCTATCCATATTGCCTTTGCTCGCAATTTTAGTATTAAGACGTGTATTTGCCTACTCAAGCAACGACAACTACCAATTTTTCGTTTCTAACTGGTTCTTTTTCCTCATTGCTTCTTTTTCTATGATGCTAATCGGTATCCCTCTTGGCGGAATACTAAAAAACCTCAAACATCTTTCATATGAAGAACCAATTTTCTTGAAGGATGACTTCATGCAAGGTATTAAAGACTCTTTTCTTCCTTTGTTTTTAGTGATATTTATCTTTTCTATATTATTCTTTCTTAACATTTCGGTTTGTTTATTTCCTACAGCCCATATTGTGTTTAAAGGAATTGCTGTTGGTGCTCTCGTTTTTGTTTTCTTTCCATATTTAATGGTTTTAGTTAATCAAATATCCGTATATTCAAACACTATGAAAGATTATTTCCATAATAGTTTACTGATTTTTATAAAGAATTATTTCAAAGTGTTACTGGTTTCGGTGATTAATTTGCTGCCTGTTTTCCTTTTCTTAATAGGCAATGTCGTTATTTTATCCACATGTTTAGTTTTTTATTTTATCTTAATAAACCCCTTTGTATTAATTTTCGACGTAATTTGCTTCAATTACATTTTTGATATTTCGATTAATAAGAAATACTATCCTGCTATTTTTGAAAAAGGGTTATTTAAAGACAAAAATACCGGAGATAACTGACGGATGATTTTTCGAGTTAACAAAATTTATAGGGATGTTATTTGTTAACGCAATTATACTCTTATTTGTTTACAACCAATTATCTTTATTTAGCCATGTTTAAAAGGCAATTTTCTTCATCGCAACTCCATTCGTAAGGACGAAGGAATTCCCCACGGAATGAGTTGTTCTTGCCATCTAGATAATCCCAATAATCAGAAGAGCACCATTTAGTATTCAAACTTATTCTTCCTCTTTTTGCATTTAGGATATGTTCTATATCAAATTTCTTTAAAGCTAGACGTAATCTACATAAGGCATCCCTATATAGTTTTTTGGAATATTTGGGATCTTTTTCCGGCCATAATTGGGTTATGGCTTCTTCCATTAAAACTTCGCCCCCTCTTCTATAAACAAGCAGGGCTAGCAATTCTTTTGCTTTCGCACGGTCAAAATCAAGCAAGACATCATTAACATAGCAATCAAAATGGGAGAATGTCTGGAAATATATCTTTGCCTTATCTTTTTCTAATAATTTTACAAGGATGCTATCCATTGTCTCTTTTTTATAAGGCTTATAACAAAATGCGAATAGGTTATCCCTCAACTTTGATTTAATCTCTTCGATATTTTGGAAATAGCCAGTTATGAATATGATTTTGATATTAGGCTTTAACTTAATTATCTTCAAAGCAAAATCTATCCCATTCATATCAGGCATGACTATATCCAAAAACGCGGCATAGACATCATGGGTCTCTATATAATACAAAGCAGCTTGATAATCCTTTTGGAACAGTTGCATCTGGATATTTACCTTATCAATGGCATGTGATGAAAACATATATAATGATTCTTTTTCATCGTCAACAACTATTATTTGCATTTGTTTCCTCCTTCTTATTTTTTGGAAAAGAAACAATAACGTTTGTGCCTTTTCCGATTTTAGATTCGATTTTTACCTTTGCATTGCTAATTAGCTCTAGTCTTTCTTTCGCGTTTTTAATCCCAACTGAATTAGGCTTTATTTTTGATTTATCAAAGCCAATCCCGTTATCGGAAATCAAGACATTGTAGTTCTTCTTATCTTTATATGTCTTTATCTGGATATAGCCATTTTCTTTATCTTTAACTCTAGAATATTTGAAGGCGTTTTCTACAAAAGGCCGCAAACAAAGCATTGGCAAATCGAATTCAAAATCTCCTATATCAAGCAATACATCTACTTTCTTGTTCTTTCTTGCATTTTCTAATTCTATATAGTTAAGGATATTGGATAATTCACG
This sequence comes from Candidatus Alloenteromonas sp., assembly GCA_052273085.1. Taxonomy (GTDB): domain Bacteria; phylum Bacillota_I; class Bacilli_A; order RFN20; family CAG-826; genus Alloenteromonas. The sequence continues at coordinate 3,045 of DAVZIW010000008.1, read as the reverse complement.
CGAAAAAGGAATCGTATCATAAGTAGAGGCATCTACGTTATTTCTTAGGTGGATAGAGAAGTCTGTTAATAACTTCTCTCCTTTTTGAGGATCTTTTTTATATGTAGCCTGTATGGCAGATAAACAATTAAATATGAAATGAGGTTTTATCTGTGATTTTAAGGCATCTGCTTTTATTTGGTTTTGCTTCTTTTCCATTTCTAAGGCACGAATAAGCTTCTTGTCTTTATCTAGAGTTGCTAATCGATATAAGACAATCACGCAGATAATAAGAGGGAAAAGAATATAGGAAGTAGATTGCTCTAAACCTGCTAACATCATATTTTCTAAATCAAAGAATGTGCATGTTGAAAATATTGTTAAAGAAGAAATAAATAACAAATAGACGATATTTACTTTCTTTTCTTTGATATCTTTTGCTAGAAGCGGGGCGAAAGACAAAAGGCTAAGAACTATTAACATCATCGGTATTATTTGGTAAAAGGTACCCATTAAAACGTAAAACAAAATAATACTCATTACACTTGAAAGAATTAGGAATGATAGATGCATGATGGAGAAATCTATTTTCTTTGTTTTAACTAGATGATAGAAAAGAGCAAATATCAGTAAGGTATAAGAGACAAGATTAAATTCAAGGGTATAGTTAAAATGATTTGTCTTTAGGAATGTTAATAATCTCCAATATACCCCGACTGAAAAAGTCGTTATCAGGATTATAGGGAACATAAGGATGCTAAAGGAGAATTCTTTTCTTTTAACACCTAGATTAATTACAAAAGAAAACACGAATAAAGAAAATATGACTCCTAAAGTAACAAAACCGATGTTATTTGTTAGATTTGGGGAAGTGGGGTTAGATTCTAAAGTAGAAACACAAAGCCTTGCAGGACTAGTTAATCCACCTTGGTTAGAACTAGATACTTCAAATACTATTTCAATTGGAGATTCATCTTTAACTACATAAGTCAAAGTCAAATCATCCCCTCCATTACTAGTTGCATTACCAGTTTTATTGTGAGAACCATATTTCAATACCAGCTCTTTATTTATATAGGCATAGAATCCACCTATAAAATTATTGTTCATTAGCCAGATCTTGGTCCCTCTTTTTAATCCTTTTACATACATCCTATAGGAAGAAAAGCCGTTATTATCGAGTCTATTCCCGTCTATAACTGTATCTTTATAATGATGGGGAACATTAACTAAAGCATCAGGACTACCTTCATAATTATCTTCAATAATCCATTTGTTATAGAAGAATTCATATTTCCCTTTCATATGTTGCTTTACATATCTATTTTCTATTTCATAGCCTTCAAAATTAAGGCTAGTTCCGACCATATCTGGAATACCTTGCTTTGAGTTCATGTTGTCATCGCTTTTGATTAGGAAAAAGCAACAAATGCCAACGCTAAAAACCATTAAGAAAGTAATGATTGATGACAAAATTATTCCTAACCGCTTGCTAAGCATATTCCTATATTAACGATATTTTATAATAAATCATTAAAAAATTATGAAAATATCGAATTTTCTTTCTTTTATTGGCACTTTATTAGCACTTCTATCTATATAATCCTTTTATCTATATGGAGGAGAGCCTCATGGAAGAGACTTTTAACAATGACAAAGCAAAGAAGATCAATATATTTTCTTGGCTGCTATGTTTAATATTTGGGATATGTGCTGGTTTATTTTTAGTGCCGCTAATCCAATATTCAAATGAAAGCGGGCTTAATATTTCTTATTCCGCAAACCAACTTATTTTCTACGAAAATGGAGTTGTCACGAAAGAAAACCAATATTCTAAAAACAAAATAGAATACTTGTCAGACACTGATCAAATGAAGGTTTCGCTTTGGAGTGATATCTACGAAGATTATGAAATCACTACGATTTTAAATAAGGGAAATGTTAGTTCTGCTAAAGAAGGGTTATTAGAATCTTATACTACTACTACCTATGGCATTCCTGGCCGTGTCGAATATGGTTATTTATGTATCTATGAAAAGAGTCTAGAACTATATTTCAAATTATATAGCGGTGCCATTTTTGAACAGAAATATGATTATCTAAGGGCTGAAAACCAATTAGTCTCTTATGTTGAATCTCCATTTAGTTTAAGAATTAATAAAGACGGCAAAATCGATGTAACTGTTCCTACTAACGATGGGAAAGAATTCTCTTTTTCAGTCGAAGGAAACCCTTCTTCATATATAGGTAGTTATACTTTAAAACAAGGACACGAAAACATTACTCTTAATATAGATAAGAATTCTTTTAATGTCTCTTCTTCTAATGAATTCCTTTTCTTTATAACTGTCACAAGTGAGGAATGCACTATATTTGCTGGTGGAGTTGCTTTGTTTGTCCTTGTTCTTCAATTATCTACAATTAAGATGAAGAAAGATTATAAGATTCGTTCTAGATCGTTAATTGAAGGATGGGTTGCTTTAATTTGCTGCATTCCTTTGCTTGCTTCAATAGCTGCCGAATTCATTACTTCTAATGGAGCGTTTTTGTCTCCAATTGAATTTGGGACCATCCTAATATTGGCTAGTCCGTTAATTGCTTTATTTACGAGCATCGGTTTTTTAATTATCACCTATGTTAACGGAAAGCCTATTAAAAAGGCTAGAAAAGCCTACTTAGTTGCCTATAGGGCAGAAAAGGCTGAAGAAAGACGTATTGAAAGTGAAAGGTTAGCCGAAGAAAAGCGTATCAAGAACGAGAGACTAGCCGAAGAAAGGCGTATCAAGAACGAGAAACTAGCCGAAGAAAGGCGTATCAAGAACGAGAAGCTAGCCGAAGAAAAACGTATTCAAGATGAAAAGAACAAGGCCGAAAAGGCTAGAATTGCTTTAGAAAAACAAGAGTTAGCAACTGCTAAAGCCGAAGAAAATAAGAAGATTGCCTTAGAAAATGCTGAAATCAAAAAGCAAAAGGCTATAGATAGGAAACAAGCTAGAGAAGATAAATTCATTTGGCGTAGAGTTTTCTATGCACTTCCTTTATTTGCGATCATTATTCATTTCTTAT
>DAVZIW010000007.1:0-34602 GCA_052273085.1 Candidatus Alloenteromonas sp. | reverse complement strand
AAAGAATCACTCGCTCCGTCATAAACAGATACTTTTCTTATAATCGTATAAAACAAAAACGTCTCTAAGGCAATAAAAGCAATCGCAACGACAGTTAAAAACAAATAGGAGAGAATCCTATTTAGCCTTGTGCCGTTTTTAGCAAAAAGCAATTTGAAATCTTTTACGATTAGATTAAGCATCCTTCTTCTCCTCGTAGATTTCAAAGAATAACCTAGGTAATTGAAGTCTCTTGTTTGGATCTTTATTCAAATCAAGAAGATGGGCGACCACCCCATTTTCAATAATGGCAACCCTATCGCAAATCTTCGCGACTAATTCAATATTATGGCTAGTAATGAAAACAGTATTCCCATGGCTAGAATATTCTTTCATCATATTCTTAAGTTCTTCGACCGCAATGACATCTAGCCCGACTGTAGGTTCATCTAATATCCAGATATTTGGATTATTTAATAAAGAAGCGACTAGACATAATTTCTGTTTCATCCCGTGGCTATAATTAGCAGTCGGTACTTCTAGGTCTTCTTCTTTTAATTGAAGCCTAGAACAAAGATATTTGTAATTAGTCTTGAATTGGCCTTCTGAAATTTGATAGATCGAAGCAACAAATTCTAGATATTCATATCCAGTCATGGCCTCATATACATTAGGCTCGCTAGGAACATATCCAAAATGGGATTTAGCTAATAATGGTTCTTCTTGAATATCATAAGAAAGAAGCTCGATTGTTCCTGAATTAAATCTTTTTAATCCAATCATGCAGTCGATTGTCGTAGATTTACCAGCACCATTCCTACCAATAAAGCCAAATAATTCACCTTGATGTACTTCTAGATTAAGTCCTTTTAATACTTCTTTCTTTCCATAAGATTTATGTAAATCCTTAATCAATACGGCAGGAGTAGAAAAATCATAGTCTTGATCTAATGAATTTTCATTTTCTTTCATTACTTTTTCCTCCTACTGATGAATATTAGCTTTTCTTCTTCTAGATGATAAATCGAGTTACAAAATGGGCAATAATAAGTATCCCTACTTCTTTCAAGCAATTCATCTTCCTTACATATTGGACAATATTTGCTATAGATATCCTCGCTAGCATCTTCAATATATAAATGAGAATCTAGATAAGTAGAAATTAATCCCATTTCATCTAGATAATTTGAAGATAATAAAATTACATTATCATCAGCTTGATAACCTAGATGCCATAAGGAAATATAATCAAAACTAGAACACTTCTTCTTAGATTCAAGAACGCTAAATGGTTCATTTGGACAAATATTTAATAAAGATGAATATCTTAATTTGCCCCTGACTATTTCAATTAAAAAGGAAGGAGAAAGATAACTTAATGACAAATCAAAATCCTTATTCTTGAAATGAATTGAAGTTGGCAAAGATATTTCTTTATTATCGAATAAAGGTAATTTCTTATTCTCCCTTAATTTAAATCCCTTTAGTTTTAGATTCTTTAATAAAAGGAAATAATAATACCTAGCTAAATCAATATTAAGCGAGGCATCATCATAATAACTGATCATATTCTTATAGAACTTATAGACCGCGTTATATTTTTGGTTATGTAGCAAGATATTCGTCGGGATTACATTTTTAATTCTTTTAGGAGACTTGGATACCCTTTTATAGAAGCTAGTATCCTTAATCTTGTCTAGTTTATGGAACATCTTGTTTAATTGCTTTAAGGCAATAGAAAGATAATCATCATCGATATTGAGCCTATTTGGATATACTCCTAATAAAGAAACATAAAAGGAGCGATAACGTTCTAATTCTTCATAAAGGAATTCGATAAATGTAATTATAAAGATATTCTCATATATTATGTATTCATCGTAATACTGGAAGTAATATACCTGTTCAGGAACCATCTTGTCCCCATATCTTTTCCATAAAGACGAATCCATCAAAGTCTTTCTAACTGCCTCGCTAGAAAGGCCGTTCGATCTAGAAGAAGATTCGATTATCTCTTCTTTTTTATTTAATGAAAATGGTTTACTTGCAATAGAAAAAGTAACGTTAAGGATAGATGAAAACTCTTCTAGGCTAGATTTATCTTTCTTAAAGGATATCTCTTGCAAAGAAGGGATTTTGATATCTTCGATTTTGCTATATAGCTCATTAAGGGAGGAATAACTAGAAATAGATTTCTTAAGTAAGGTAATTCCTTCTTTAAGTGAGTTTTCCTCAACGTTTCTCATATTTATAATTTCTTTATAAGTCTATAGATATAGGAAATGGAATTTGGAAGGCCATTCTTGCCATAAGTCTTTTCGATAAGGTTAACTAGATTTTTAAGGGCTGGTTTAACATAGTCTTCAAACCTACCTTCAATCTTGCATAATACTTTTCTAGTAAGCATGAAGTCGATTATTTCTTCTTTAGTTCCACCTAAACCAATATAGATAGGAACAATCTTCTCGATTTGGTTAAGGATACGGTTACCAAAGGCTATATCGAATTCATCATAGATATAATCTGTAATCGTATTGAATTTATCTAAATCAGTCTTAGATACTTGGTTTTCCTTATTTTCAAGAGCTTCTTTATATAAGGAATTAAGCTTAGAAGAAGACAATTTGATGGTAGAGACATCTTCTTTTACTTCAAATGGTTCATTCTTTCTTTCAAAATCTAGGGTAATTGAACGGTCATAGACTTTATCTGCAATTGAGAAAGTTGAATCATCTTTATTCGCCGTACCGATGAAATAACAGTTTTCTTCGATATGGAGATTACCTTCGATTAATCTAGTTGGAGATATAAATCCATAAGGGAGCTGCATTATTCTTATCTTCCAGTCTGGAACTGGATATTCTAGAACAGAAAGGAAGTCAGCAAAATAATATTCGACACGGCTAATATTTATTTCATCAAGGACGAATATATTTATTTGATCCCTATTGTAACCCGCTTCATAAAGATTAAGGAGGAAGTCAGTCTCATTATAAGTCCTAGAGAAGTCATTGAAATAACCTAGTAATGAGGTCTTGTCTCTATAAGTCGCCTGGATTGGGAGGAAGGTGACTTTCGCGTTGACAAATTTAGCAAAATATCTTGGTAATGATGATTTTCCAGTTCCTGAAAGTCCTTCTAGAATCATAAAGTGAGAAGTACCAAGTCCAGCAAGGAATGTACGTATATAGGAAATATCAAAATAAAGATGTTCTTCCTTGGCTAGATAATTCCTGAATTTGATAGGGAGAGATAATAAATCAACATCATCGCTAGGAATGGAATCGACTTCAAATCCAGAATATTTTTCATCTATTCTAGATAATCCTGGGAATACCTTTTCCCTATCATCAAGACTTCTAGCCTTATTAACATCTTCTCCAAGTGATATTTGTCCATTGTCCCCCATGGAAACGTTATTATTGCTAGTAGAAGTATCATTTCCTTTTGTATTAAAACTAGATGTGACATCTTCATCTTCACTAGGGACATCATCATCTTCTAGCTTCATATTCTCATCAGGACAAAAGAATTTATATGGCTTATCTACTAATTTTAGATTAACAATAAACACGGCAACTGAACCAATTGCAATGCTCATAAAGAAAGAAATAAGCAATGTTACAAGGAAGGTATAACCTAATAGGTAGGTCATTGGGCCAATTGAAGACATATTGCCTTGGATTAAGGCGATTACTACTGATAATCCGTAAGAAAGTAAAATGGAAGCAAGGATAACAATTACATAAGTTGCAATTAGCTTCTTATTCTTCCATTTTATGTTATTTATCTTAGCAAATCTAGTTATATAGATAAGCATGAATGAAAGAAGGATTATATAGACTGATACAAGTAAAATAGAGACTACAACCATAGTCAAAGCCCCTGCTTCTACATTTATTTGCCTATAACCCATCCCGCTAGCTATTGCTAATATTGGATTACCTTTTGAGAATACTTTCCCATCAGCGCATAAACATAGCCCGCAAAAGGCAAAAATAACAGCAATAATAGAAATCGCGGAGATGGCTATTAGGTTCTTTCTAGTTAGATAAGGACCTATAATCTTATTCTTGTTCATCTTCTTTTCCTCCTAAATCATTAATCATCTTGTTTCTTTTAAAGAGGGAAAATTTGAATTTATGTTCCCCTTTGTCGTCTTGAGTAATCTTAGTAGCCTCGTTTTCTTCATCGAAGGCTTCTTTTTCTTCTTTGCTCATCTCATTTTTAGAAATGAATTCCTTTTCAGCGAATTTATAGCAATACCCCTTATAATAAATCTTAGTCTCCGTATTAGACATCATATCCTGGTATGTATTTTCATCCATGGAAGTAACATCAAATACAGTTTGCAGTAATTCTTTTCGTTCATCTTCAACGAATATTAGTTTTCTATTATCCCTATCGATGAAATATAGACATACTAGGATGGATATTATGGTTACAATCCCTGAATAGGACTGGAAGAAAGAGATAAATATACCGATAGTAGGAATTCTTCTACTGCTATATTTGCCTATGATATCTTCATAACTAGGCTTATATGAGTCATTAGAATTGTTCGCATCTCCCCTAGTCGTATATCTAGTAACCCCATCTATCTTATCAATGGATACGATACGGTGAATGATATTTACTTTCTTATCATTCCTATAAGCGATTACATCATATTTCTTGATATATGATTCATCTACTTTCTTAAGTACGATCATATCAAATGTCTGGAATTGGTTATCTAGATTATTATCAAATAGATATCCATTCGAGACATTTTTATTAGACATGGAGCCAGATGCTACTACCATAGCAGAAGAATCCCCAAGCATTCTACCCCATTAGTAAACCTAGAATAAATTCCAAAGCAAAGGAAGGGAATTGCTAAGACAAGAAAGACGTAATAGACTACGTTTTTACTTATCGACACCGCCTTATTACGTCTTTTAATTTTTGGATCATTCTCATAGATGATCGTATCTATGAGTTCAATATCTCGGATCCCGCTTTCGGTCTCCGAGATAGCTTTATTGATGTAGTTTCTATACAGAATTATGATAACTAAAGCAAAGCAAATAACCCCAATACAAGTCGCGATTAAAGCAATGATCTCTAGTTTTGTCATATTCTATAAACATTATTTGGCTTCTGCTGCAAAGTTAATGTTGTAAGTGGCGCCGTTTACTTTACCTCTAAGCCAATTCCAGTCATCATTAATGGTGTCTATGTCGACATCCCAACCAGCAGTAAGAGCGTCTGCGCTTGTTCCATAGCAATTACCTATTTCGGTAGCAGTTTTAGGAGTCGCGGTTACGCCAGGGTTGATTATAGAAGTGGCTTCATTATCGAAGAAATAGCAAGGATTCATATTGTTAAAGCGAGTGCCCCATGCAAATGCAAATGTATATTTAATAGTCCAAGTATAACCATTTGTATCATCACCTGTTTTAGTAACTACATAGGAATCATTACCGACTTTTTTAGGGTCTGTAATATTAGTAAAATCGATAGAAACGCCTTTGGCTTTGGAACATTCAGGTAGAGTAATGAAACCATGATCTACAGGAGTATTAAAGTCTTTTCCATCGCCACTAGTGGTTAGCGTAACGTTCAATGACGATAATGAATCTATAGTAGATTTAATTTCAATAACAAAGGTATTTGATAATTTTTCTGGCTTTTTGCTATTCTCTATATCTTTATAATATGCTCTATTTGAAATAACGCCAGATTCTTTAGTTCCGTTTTCTCCAGTAAGACCTATATTTTCCGTTTTACCTTCAACGTCTTTTCCATCAGCGTCGAAAGAGAAGTATGCACCCTCTAAAATCGTGTCTTTTTCAATAGCGTCCTCTGTCTTGTTTCCATTAGAATCCACATTAAAAATTTCCATCGATAGGGCACCTTTTACAGATTCACCAACCTGAATTCCACCACCAACATTTTTTTCTGCACCAGCAGATAATACGAAAGCAGCAAAGCCGCTAGACACAAGAGCAACTCCGCCTAATACAACAGCTGCAAAAGCAACTTTCTTTCTCTTGTACGATTTTCTTGTTAATTTAGCCATTTTAATTTTTCTCCTTTTTATTTAATGCAATTTATAAACGTTATTTCTTTAAGCAAATTACTTGGTTACAAGTGTCAATTTGAACGTAGCGTTCATTTTTGATAGTTCTTGAAGCCTTGTAGCAGCTTGAGAACCCAAGTCTTTTGAATATGGTTTGTCACCATAAAAAACATATGGGTTTTTATTTTCGAAAGCATTGCCCCATCCAAAGACAATCTTTAAATTAAATGTCGCAGTTTTGTTAGTAACATTACCTTTAAGTGTAATATGAACCCCAACGGAATCGGTATCGGTTCCGCCAAGAATAACCTTTGGCAAAGCATCCACATAGGCTTTATCGCTAGCAGCTAGTGTCTCATATTTCGTAGAAGTATCTGTGCTGTCTGTGACTTCTTCGAATACAGTTTTGGTTAAATCAATTATATTGCCAATCGACTTATCATCATTAGTTAAATTGATATTTACATTAGCCACGGTGAACGTTGCACTAAGAGATAAATTTTGTTCATCAGTACTAGTGGAACTAAGCCAATCATATTTAGTTTCTGGTTTTGGTTCTGGACGTCCATAAAAAATCTTGCCTAGGTTAGATGTATTAACGCCTTCAGCAAACGTGATGGTATGTTGATTATTTTCAACCGTATCAGCAGTAATTGTTCCACTAACACTAGCTTCAGCACCGCCGACAATAACCCAGGCTGCAAAACCAGTAGATACGATTGCAGCAGAACTTAAGATTGCGATACCAAATGTTAGGCTTTTGGCCTTGGACGATTTTTTGAATTTGTTCATATAAGGATTCCCCCTTCTCAAAAATGTGGCTATACCATAATGCTAAAAAAACTATTTGTAAAGTTTTTTAAGTATCACGGGATTGTTAAGCAAATATAAAAATTAGTTATTAATTGTAAAAATATGCAATATTCTTAATTGGTATAAAAATTGTCTTTTTAAACAGGAAAGCACATTAAACTGAAAATTAACCTGAAAAATTGAAGTATGTTTTTTTCGCTTAAAGCCTTAAAAAGCCAGTTTTTACGATGTCCTGGTGACCGTAATGGTTATCGCGTCGTTTAGTTTATACCAAGTCCCGAAAGCGATTGAATCTCCTGCAGAAGAAGTAATCGTCGAATGACAATCAGGTGCGATTTCTATCATTATGTATTTACATTGCAAAAAATCATGTTTTTTTGTAATTGTGCTATTACTAGCGTGTAAGTCTAGTGATTGCCAATTCTTATCTTGCTTTAAAGCCTCAATTTCAAATTTGTTTCTACCAGTGGCATCGCCAGCAAGATATACATTAAATTTTGGAAAATAATAGCCATCCCACTCCTTATGGGACTTGGATGTAATAACAATATTTTTAAACATATCAGTTGGCCAGGAATAAGTATTTGAATAATTAATAGAACTGTATATTTTATTAACTTCAAAGTTCCCTTCGTAAATGCTTGAACCATTTCCTGTAGAAAGTACACCTTTTGCATTAAAAGTGTAATCCTTGTATTTAGCATCGCTTGGGTTGCCTAAAATCTGTTTAGAAACAACAGATGCAGAACTTTTAATAGTTAAAAAAGCATCCTTATCTCCAATTGTTACGTGCCCACCTAGATTCTTAACATTTGCAGACCCACTTATTTTAAAAACGCCGTCCGTTTCCAATTTAGGATATCTAACATTTTCCGAAACTGGATCATCAAAAGATGAATCATAAACAGCAAGCTGAGCAACGGAAAAATCAACGTTTTCATCTACAAACAGTTTTCCACCAGGTAAAATTTTCATATCTTGTGTTGATCTTACCTTTGCCACCACTCCATTATTAATGGAGTGAAACCTAACATCATTCACATAGGAAATTGGGAAAAGAACCGTGTCTGTTTTAACAGATCTCTCAAGGCCCTTTGCAGATATTTTCATTTCCAAATAATTGATTCCTATGTCGCCATAAAAATCTATAGTCTGGAAGCCATTCGCGAAATATGAAGTCAAATAACCGCCATTTGATTGAATGAAAAAAGTATTTTTGTTGCCAAATATATTCACTTCAACCTGATTGTGAGTATGGTCTCCATACATAGCAGCCAATCCATAAACACGACTACCACTATCACATTGAACCTCAGCAGTTACATTAGGCATATAGATTCTATTGAAAGGGGAACATTTGAAAGAAAGAATGTTCAGCCCGGCACTAACTACCCCTCCTCCAAGTGCTACCAATGCGCTTCCACCATAATTTTCTTCAACAACAAAGGGGCTCTTAAAGGTGGAATTTGCTTTATTTTCCAAAGCAAAAGTTTGACTAGACAATCCAGAGATATTGCCTTGGCTTTTAATTAGCTTATTATTGATGATTTGGGCAGTCCCGTCATTATTGCCCATACAATAGATTTCGCTGTAATAACAACAGGTTTGGCCACAAGCACCATCTTGTCCGCCACCAACACCGCCAATAACTCCGCCAACATTAATGGTCCCGTCATTTGTAATAGTAACGCCACTAGACAAAGTTAATTTAGTTCTTCTATATGTATCAGGATTGTCGATGGCTTTAACGCTACTAGTAGTTTGAACTCCGTTAGGATCATAAGCACCGTTTGTTGTCTTATATACATCGAAGTTAAGTTCATCTTGGAATGGCAAATTCAATGTAACATATTCATCAATCGTAAATGAACTAGTAACTGTATATTTCGTATTCGGAATAACCCATACATCAATTTGACTATCTTTGCTGTCGCTATTATTGGCAATCTCAACCGCTTCTTCTAGCTTTAGATAATTAAGTCTTGCTTGTTCCTTTTTTAATATATGCAACTGGATTATCGCCTTTTTGACCAACTGAATATGATTTCTCTGCATGGATGTTCCAACTTCCATATCCAATAGAAAAACAAGCAAATAGAGTTAGAAAAGAAGCTATGATTTTACTTAACCTGGAGGATTTCATGCTATTTCGTCTCCAAATAAACTTCAAAAGATAGATTCGTAGAGCTCATTTTGTCTGCGATGGTAGCCTTAAAATCAGTCGCATCAGGAAATTCAAAATTAAGTACAACCCTATAGAATAGGTAATCAGTTGTACTAGTTAAATAATTCCCTTTATAAGTAAGAGTAATTACCTTTTTATCACTAGATATAAACCCATCGTTTGATGGCGAGTCCTCTTTTTTATTCCTATTCTTAACCGTAAAAGAGACACTACTTAAATAATCTAATAAAGGAGCGCCACTACAAGTAACTAGATATTTAAAACTAAATTCACTAGGGGTTTTGTTATTTTTATATATTCCGTTTTCACCGCGTAATAAAACCGCCATAAAGAAGGCAAACTGTCCTTTGTTAGAGACTACCCCATCATTAATAACACCATAATCATTATATTTAAATGGGACTGGCGGATTTGTAATAGAAGGCTCATCTATTGTACCTAAAGTTTCATTAAAGAAGAAATATTTATTAGTGCCATTTATATCATCTGCACCCATATTGAAAGTAGCGTTAGCGTCATTGCTTCCAATCGTCCAAGCTGAAAACCCCACCGAGACAAGAGATATAACACTTAGGAACAATATGCCCCCGCTTAATGAGCTAGCCAGTTTGTTTTTCTTCTTTCTTCTAGGCATAGACATGGTCCTATTCTAGCACTCTAAAATAAAACTACCTAACTTTTTAAGTATTAAGTTTTTTCTTCCAAATTTAATTTGCTAGATCGGATAATGCGACAAGTAAGAAATCTTTAAAAACTACAAAAAGCGACAAGTATTTTTTAGCAATTCCCATTTTATCGATACTTTTTTCGTTGAACTTTTATCTTCAAAAAACAAAGAAAAAAACGCCTTGAACGTATTAGTTACATTCTTGGCGTTCTGCTTTTATTTCGAAGTATCTTTATAAGGGAATTTAGTCCCGTTAAATGTTTGATAAGTACCATCACCATAATAGAAATCTACAATGGTATTCTCGATGACATATTGCATTACTTCTTCCCCTATTGCATATATGTATTGAATATTAACATTCGCAGACTTTATTAATCCACCTTCAAACATCAACCCATATTTAGCCGTATAGTTCTCGACTGAATAAGTTCCTGCCGATTCTGAATAAGTCGCGACTGAATAGGCTTCTTCATATACATAATTAGTTAGAGTTGGATTTAATTTTGTATAATTGAAATCGAATTCATATTGGAATGTATCATCATCATATTTAGAAGAAGAGATATAGTACTTCATGTTCTCTTCGATTTTGTTATAAAGGTTATAATAATCGATACTTAATAATGATTCTATCTTGCTAGAATCAAAGCTGGATGAAGCATATTCGTTATCGGTTTCTTGCTCTTTATCTATATAGATATCATAGAACTTCTTATCATCATAATAATATTGTCTAGTTCCATATAGAGATGAATTGTTATCTTTATCGACAGTATAGTAATCAACGGTTGTAATGTCTTCATAACGTTTATATTCACGTTTATCGTGGACATTAAATACTCCTTCTTCCCCACTGACGGCACCAGGATAGCCAACTGTAGCATTCACATCCTGGACTACCTTAATTGAATTTTTTGAATAACCTTTTATGGCTTCTTCGAATTTATCGATTTTAGTAACATCATTAATCGAAGAATATGGAATCCATTTGGCATATAAAGTGAAATCTTTATCAACTGCAAGTCCAAAACGAAGGCATTCCTTGCCACAGTCTTTATCTAGAAACCAACCCTTGAAGACATAATCTTCGATATTAGGATCGCTAGGCTTGATCAATGGTTCATCTTTAGCAACGACATAGGTTTTATAATCGCCTTGATTAGTTGGATTATTGTAATTGAAAGTAACTACATTATAATCCTTGGTTTTGCTTTCGTTTTCCCCGCAGGAAACAAGCAAGGAAGATGCTAGTAATGGCAATAATAATATCTTTTTGTTCATATTATTCACCATAGCTAATCTTAGCAGAGCAATTAGCTTTGAAGTTCCTATCGTAGTTAGTAAGAGCGTAGTCTTCGCTGACACCAAACTTAATCAATTGGTTAGAAGTCCAATAAGCAAAGGCATTCGCTCCAATATAGGTAACTGAAGATGGGACATTTAAGGCTGAAGTGACTTTGCTTAAATAAGCTAGTCCGCCTTCTCCAATCGTAGTTAATCCAGTTGGAAGAGCAACTCTAGTGGATCTAGAACCTGCTAAGGCTAGCCCATATTTAGCGATTTCTTTAACGCTTTCTGGAACATTAATATCCCCAGCAATACCAGCAGCATAGCTATATAAGACTTCTTTGTTCTTAGAAAGGAGGAAGCCATCATTAGAGGCATAATTTGGATTAGCTTCATCGACGATTATATCGTCAATAGATTGGCCATAAGTAGATACATTAGAAGCAAATACACCTTCACCGATATTAACGCAGGTTGCAGGGATATTTATGACTGAGCCAATCTTAGTATCAACAAAGGCAAAGTCCCCGATAGATTCTAATTTATTCCCTAATGTTAATGATGCAAGGGAGATATTTTTAGCAAAGGCAGTCTTGCCAATGCTCTTTAATGAAGATGGAAGGGTGACATTGACTAAATCACCATAGGCGAAAGAGCTTTCTCCAAGTGATAATAGTCCTTCATTAAAGGTAATATTATTGACGCTAGACATATAGAAAGCGCCATCACCAATGCTAGTTAATTTAGATGGTAAGGTAGCGTTCTTGAATTTAGTATTCATAAATGCTCCATTTCCAATGCTAATTAAGGAAGATGGGAAATTAAATGTAGATATATTCTTGCAGTAAGCAAAGGCAAAATCAGCAATGTTTTCTACTCCTTCTAATAGATTGACTGTATAGGTTCCACTAGATTCAGTTCCGGCTTTATTAGTGGCTAAATAGACATTCTTGCCATCTTTGCTATAAAGGATATTGTTATCAGATTTAAATGAATTAGAAGCAGCATCAACAATTAGATAATCAAGAGAAGTACCGCTATTTTGACTATAGAAGGCATTCGCTCCAATTGAAGTTAATCCTTTCTTGATGCTTAAGGTAGTAATCTTATTTCCAGAGAAGGCACTATCCCCAATCTTAGTTAAGGAATCTGGCATATCTAAGGAAGTAAGTTTTGGTCCAGCTCCGAATGAGCTAATACCAATCTCGCTAACTCCGTTTTCTAATGTTAGTTTAGTTAAGGAAGAACATAGATAGAAAGCGCCATTCCCAACCTTTTTGACATTTCCTGGGATTACTACTTCGCTTAGTTTAGTCTCGATAAATGCTTCTTCTGGTATTTCAGTTAACCCTTTGCCAATAGTAATAGAAGAGATACCACTTAAATCAAAGCAATTCTCTCCGATTTGAGTTACTGAATCTGGAATAGTAAAGCTAGATAATTCATAAGTATGGGCAAAAGCTTGCTCACCAATTTTCTTTAAAGTAGATGGAAGGTTATAATTCTTGACTTCATCAACCATGTAGAAGCCAAAGTCACCAATTTCTTCAACTCCTTCTGGAAGAGTTATATCTTCATAAAGATTAGATGGGGCGGATACTAATTTCTTCATATCCTTGCTAAATAGCATCTTATCCTTTGTAGTGAAATTAGGATTGCTAGAAGAAATGACATATTCCCCATTTCCAGTAGCTCCTGCGAATACATTTCTTCCAAAACTAGTTAATGAATCAGGGAGTACTACTTTTTCAATAGCAGTACAGTTAGCGAAAGCATAATCACCTAATACTTTGACAGTTGAAGGTAATGTAAATGTTTCCTTGAAATATTGATTAGCAAAAGCCATCTCCCCTATTTCTTCTAAGCCTTCATTTAATCCGGCATTAGTAATAATTCCTTGAGGAGAGATATAAGATCCATCATCTTCGCTAGAATTAGCCATACCCATAAAGGCAGCTTTACCAATCTTTCTTAATGTTTTTGGTAAGGTCAAAGCATTTAATGTTTGATTATAGGCAAAAGCATAATCCCCAATTTCTTCTAGACCTTCATTGAATTTAATTGAAGTAATGCCCATATCATAAGTGGCATAGAAGGCAAAATTACCAATACGCTTGACACTGGCTGGTACATCAAAGCTTTCTAGAGCCTTAGTTGGATATAGATATAGCACAGTCATGTCTTTTGAATATAAGACACCATTAACACTAGCAAAATTCAAGTTAGCGGAATCGACATTTATAGCAGCTAATCTACGTGTATTGCTAAAGGCACCATCTTCGATGACTTTTATAGAAGCAGGTAGATATATTGTTTCTAGAGAAATCCTGCTAGCGAAGGCAGTTTTAGCAATCTTAGTGACTTTCCTGCCGTTTATTTGGCTAGGAACTTCAATTGAGACGGCATTTATATCTAATATACCTGTAATGGTAACTTCATCATTTTCTTCAACTCGGTAGGCAAGATTGAATTTAGATTTCTCATATTGAGCAATAATAGTAGCCCCGGACATAGATGAAGTGACATATCCATTATATTTCTCTCCATTTATATACCATCCAGTAAAGCTAAATCCGGCTTTGGTTGGGATTGATGGATAATAATAATCCCCAACAAAAGTCTCGTAAGTATAAGTAGCGTCTCCATTATTTGGATCGACTGTAACTATGATCTTGTCTTCGTCTTTTACCCTATATTTAGCGACTAGATTTACATTTCCATAAACTGATTGGCCAATAAAGTTCCAGGCTTGGTTGCTACCTTCAGCAAACCAGCCAAGGAATTCGCAGTGTTCCTTAATTGGGGTCATTGAAGGTTCTGCAACCCATCTGCCTTCCCTGACGATTTGATCTTTTAAGGTAGTTTCCCCATTAGCAAAATGTCCCCCATTGAGATTAAAGGTAACTACATAGGTTGTATCGCCTTTTTTAGTTAATTCCCAATGTCCATTTACTTTTTTATAAGTAGCTCCAGAAAGAGTATCTTCATAGGTGTCCCCATCATTACCAAGAGTATCGCTAGGAGCACCTTCTCCAGATAAGGCCCTTGCTACTTGCTTAATGACCCAATGTCCATCTTCTTTGACATAAAGATCGCCAGTAGATTCATCTTTATAAGTATCACCATCATTACCTAAAGCATCGCTAGGAGCACCAACTCCAGTGAAGTTTTGCTTAGAAGTAACGCTAGTTGATGGCTCATTACAAGCAGTAAGTCCACCTAGGATTAATGTGCTAGAGAGCACTAGCATCGGAATTGCAAATCTTTTCTTCATTTTCTATATATATTCCTTATATTTATATCTTCTTTAAAGTTCTATTGCCGGTTTGATAATATTCCTCGCCCATTTGTGTTTCGAATGTAATGGTTTTTATCTCTTCGCCTTCTTTATTTAATTTGATGGAACATTCGATATCAGAACTCTTAACTTTTGTGGTGAATGTTATCTTTTCATTAGCCTGGTCATAAGTATATGGGAGATTTTCTTGCCCATCTTTAAAATCCTCTCCTGGCATATCATTTGGTTTAGTTACAGCAGCTCTTTTTGGAGGAATATAAGCCCAATATTCTCCTCCTCCATAATATTCAGAATCAAAGGTTAAATACCAAGATAAAGTCATGTCTCCATTAAAGACAACTCTTAGATACATATAGTAGTTATAATCGCCATCTGGGAAAAGCCATTCGTCGCTTTGGTATGATGTCTTTGCGGTAAATGGATCAGATGAAACTGGTTTAGCCTTATCAGTAAGGACAATCTGCATATTTAAATCAGCAAAGGTAAAAGAATAATTAGTTTCAGTAGCTTGATATTCGACTTCCGTAGCAACTTTACCCATTTTATAAACCTTAAGGGTATCTAACTCATATCCTTCTTTGAATGTAACAGTGAAATTAACTACATCACCTTCATCGTAATAATCTTTTTGATCAATGACTGTAATGGAAGAATGTTCCCCATTGGTCAAAGACAATGTATGACGTGCAACTGTAAAGAAAGATACAGTTACATTGCTAGCAGGCATGGTGAATGTAACATAAGAAGTTTCAGCATATTCAACATCAGCCCCACTAGCATCTTTAATAGTAAAGGAAGTAACTTTATATCCATAGGTAACTGAATAATTAAACATTACCTCTTCTCCGCTAGCGAATTCTTCTTTAGTGCCAATTATGCTAGCGTTTACAAATTCAGTTCCAACGAAACTGACTGTATATTTAACTTCTTCAGTTGTAGATGAATTACCTTCAGTCGAAGATTCGCTAGATTCGGTTGATGATTCAGTAGATGATTCACTGGATTCAAGAGAAGATTCAGTTGATTCAGTAGATGAAACTGTAGTTGTTTCAGTTGTAGTTTCACTACTTTCGATAGTTGAATCAACCTTAGTTGTATTAACTGTTTCAGTTTGGTTTTTGCTAGATTCACTACTGCCAGACGAGTTAGATGAATTATTCCCGCAAGAGAGCAACAATGATGCTGCCATTAAGATTAATAATTTTGAGTTTTTCATAATAATTTCCCCACAAATTCAGCCATTATAGGACTCGAACAAAAATTATAAATACCTTTCTTTACATTTTTGGGTAGATGAAAATTATCAAGAATTCAACTTTTTCGCTTAATTTTTGTCACTTTTTTAACTAGGATGGAGTATAAAAATATGGCTAGAACGTTTAATTATCAAACTAGCCATTAAACATTAAAAACGTCAATTTCAAGTAGCCATTTATATTAGTTAGTTGCAAAATATTACCTAATTACTTGTTTATCCATTCAAAAGCTAATCTAGGAGAACCATCTTCAAGTTTTATTATCCCTTGATAGGTAAAACCTTCTTTAAGAATGCAATGTTGCATAACCTTATTATCTATATATGTATCTATTCTTAGGTGGTCATATTTATCTTTAGCAAAATTAACCGCTTCTTTAAAAACTCCGCCTCTTTTATTATTAGATGCAATACGGTGGATAGTCGCATAACTAGATGATGATTTCCATTTGCCTTCATATATATTTAGATAAGTAGGATCTTCTCCAAATATCAAAACAAAAACCCCATGTATTTGTTTTCCTTCGAATATGACATAGCAAATACCTTCATTAATATCATTCTCAATTAGTTCTCTACTTGGATAAGTATCACCCCACTGGTTAGGATTATTATTCTTCTTCATGAATTTCCTAGCCAAAGAATAGATGTCCATTATTTCATCTAGGTCAGATATAGCAGCTTTTCTTATCATCTTTAAAGTCCTAGACAATATAATACAAGAAAATAAGCGACCCTTATAGCAAAAAACTAGGTCACGAGGACCTAGTTCTTGTTAGATGAATTAATTATTAAAGGGTTTCTTCGAAGGTTAAAGCGGTAATCTCAACAAATCCGTTTTTCTTACCAGAAGTATTTGCCTTTAAATCGAATTCATATTTATAGAAGCGATTTGCTTTAGGAGTTTCGATTATGGTTTCAACAGTTCCAATCTTTCCCTTTGGAGTCAAATCAATAACTGTAGCATTCTCAAACTTTGCATTATCTGCAATTAACAATTTGAAAGAAGTTACAAGACTGCTCTTATAAGCTCCAAAGGTAATGCTAGTCTTTTTAATTCCCAGTTCGAATGCCTTGTTTGTTTCAATTGAAGCAACGCTAACCGCACCCTTGGTTCCAGCCTTGACAGAATTCCAACCGTTTTTGTTGTTGTTCATGTTCCTGATTTGATAAGAAACGCCTTCGCTTACGTTTTCCCATGAATTAGCATAGGAACTTACTGATGATTTGTTATTTGTCGCATTAAAGGTAACCGTATAGGTTTTGGCCACTACTTCGCCTTTTTCAGCAAACTCAACAACGACATCGTTGACTGTTGTTGCATTGAATTTCATTGACGCGGTTATATCTCTAGCAGTTCCGTTCGCATTAGTTAAAATGACTGATTTTACTTTATAACCTTCATTTGGGGTGGCAATAACTTCAATTTCATCACCAAAGAAGATATCACTGGTCTTGCTTAATGAAGCAGTCCCACATGTTGGATTAGTAACAGTGATACTGGCAGTCGCTGGAACAATTTCAGAGTTAATGACAATTGCATCAACTATTTCTTTTGTTCCACTAAAGTTTTTGAAGACACCAAGCAAAGTAACTTTTTTGCCAATATAGTCTTTAGTAGTAGCAACTCTATCAGTCTTATTCATCGTGTAGTTACCATTAACTAATGAATAACTACCTTTTGTATATGAACCATAGACTGTTAATGTATTACCATCGTCATCTACTAAGGTGCCGTTCCCGTATTGAGGATTGGTTATATCTTTAAGATATCCGGTTACCATGTACATGTTTTTAGAATCGTCGGTAGTCAAGGCATTCATTTCGACAATGCTCTTTTCAAGTAAACTAGTATAGCTGACATTCTTAGATGTTTCTTCATCGATATCTAGGTTCTTGTAAGAATTTAGATATGTAATAGGATCGATGTTAATTGAAGTTTTATAGGCACCTTCGCTACGAGCGACAACTTTATCGACTTTGCAGTTTTTAGCAGTAAAGCTGACGTTATCATTATAGCTTCCGGTTACATTATCACCAATTACAACTGAAGCAGAAGGAACTTCATTTCCTGATCTCCATGTACCAGTTAGATAAGAATCATCGGTAGCTTTATTTGAAGCAATTTCAAGCCAAGAAGAAGTCATGTTGAATGTAGAATTCTCGACTTTCCAAGTACCAGTTCTTGCAATTAAAGCCTGACGGTCAGCAGTAAATGTAGAATTAGTTATTTCGACATTGATTCCTTCGGTATTGCCAACCATGGCAGTATTATCAAAACCAGCAGAAGTTACACTAATCTTAGAATCGCTTACTCTAATAGAGCCGTCTTTTCCTTCGGTGTTATTAGTAGAAATGCCATATACACCTTTAAAATCAAGATTTACTCTACTTAAAGCAACATTAGTTGCATCAGAGCAATGGATAGCAGCGGCATTGCCATAATATTCATTTGTAGTAGTTATATTTACATTGGCTAAATCTAATAATTTGGCTTCTGGAACATTGAAGAGGTTTCTTTGTTCGGTTGGATTAGCATTAGAAATAATCGACCCATCATATATTTCAACACTCTTTCTTTCGCTTCCAGCTGAAGGAGCTTCTCCAATTGAAATTAAAGTTGGATAAGTTGTAGTTAACTTAAATCCATTTAGATTGATATCAGTCTTTATTTTGGCTAAAGCAAATATTTCATTTATCTCAATATCGTTTGCTAATTTAAGTTTGATGTTATCGGAAGTTTCAATCTTGGCTTTTAAATCGGCAGTATATTCTTTAACAACGATGGAATCGGTAAATGTAGCAGTTGCGACTAAGCCATCTATTTCCATAGCGACTTTTGCTTTATTATCAACTAATTCAACTACTTCATCATTAACTTTAAATGTTTCAATATACCAGCCAGTTTCTGGAGCAACCGTAAACGTTACTTCTTCTCCGGTTGCGGCTTCAGATTTATCAACGCTAATAGTCCCATGTTCAGTTTGATTAATGGTAACTTTATGTTTAATGGCCTTGAAGCTAGAAGATATATTAATTCCTCCAGAGACCATCTTAATAGTAGCCTTGTTTTCACTAACTGCAACTTCTTCTCCATTAACAGTTAAAGTATCAAGTTCATAATCAGCATCTGGAGTGATTTTTAATTCGATATCGCTACCGACACTCGCCTTGACTAAATTAGCCTCGACTTTACCGTGTTCGCTAGGATTAATCGTTACATTATATTCATTTGCAGCAAAACTAGCCTCGATTACGACATTTCCTTTTGGCATTGTAAAGGTAGTCTTTTCGGTTAATTCCCCATTAATCTTGACTTCATTTACATGGTAATCGGCATCTGGAGTGATAGTTAAAGTAACTTCAGTTCCAGAGGTAGCCTCGCTTACACTAGCCTCGACTTTACCGTGTTCGCTTGGATTAATGGTAATTGAATAAACAATTTGTTTTAGGTAGCTACTACATTTAACCCACCATTAACCATGTTGACTGTTGCTTTATTATCTTTTACTTCAACTACTTCATTATTAACCTTGAAAGTATCTAATTCATAGTCATCATTTGGAGCAATGGTAAAAATAATTACCTCCCCTGCACTAGCTTCAGTTTTAGAAGCAGTTACGGTTCCATTTGTAGTTTCTTCTATTGTTACATTAAAGGTATCAATGGCGACTTCTAAAGTAACATTAAGTCCACCTTTTACCATTGTAACGGTGGCCTTGTTTTCTTTTACTTCGACTGATTCGCCATTAACTTTAAGGTCAACAAAGTGATAACCTTCATCAACTTCAACAGTAAGAACGATTTCTTCTCCAGGCAAGGCCTCCATTTTAGAAGCAGTTACTTTACCATGTTCAACTGCCGCGATAGTCACTTTTTGAGCAACTTCAGTATCGGTTTTAGTTGTAGTTTCGGTAGTAGAAACTTGCGTTGATGTTGGAGATTCAGATGTTTTAGAAGATGATTCTTCTTTGCCACAGCCAGTCAAAGCTAGCATTGCAGCAGGTAATAGAACGAATAACTTTTTCTTATTCACGATTAACCTCCTTTTCTATTACTTTTCTAGACGAGAAAAAATGTTTTACCCTTTAGACTATTTTCTTTCGAGTTGAATAGTAATTCTATCCATGTGTTTTTTCTCTTGAACATAATTCTAGAGGGGGCATGTATTTAAATCAAATAAAAAAATGTAATTTAAATTAGTTAGGAATATATTCAAAAAGAAAAGAGACCAACTGTGATTGGTACCCAGTTTTCCTGCATCCTCTTATATATCTATATTATTTATCTTCTGGCTTATCTTCTAATTTAAGCGGATAGTCTCCTAGATGATTGAGCTTGAAACCATTCTTTTTATATTCCTCATAATCAAATGCTTCTAATTCATCTATTGCTAGTTTATGGAATTCATAGAAATTATGCCACCAGGTTTGGTCACTTCCTAAAGAAGCGCTTAAATAGGCATCAGCAATATCACATCCCATCGCAGGTGCTACATAAAATGCACCCATGGCTAAGACATTTACCCCGTTTCCAGTTATAGCCCTTCTAGCAGCAGGTACGCTTTCGACTACCCCAGCATGGACATGTGGGCATTTAGAGGCGGCAATATGAATTCCCATGCCAGTCCCACAAAATAAGAGGGCCCTTTCATATTCACCTTCTGAAATTTTAGAGCCAACCCTAAGTCCGACTCTATGGAACATATTCTCGGTGTCATTTGGATCAGAATCTTTGGTGACTCCTAAATCTTCAATCTTCCAACCCTTCTTGCGAAGGTGTTCACATACGGCTTCCTTTAATGGAAAGCCAGCAAAATCAGCCCCTACTACTAGATATTTATCCTTTATGGTTTTCATGTTGTTCTCCTAAGGTTATTTAACAATAACAATTCTAAACCCAAATTTACATATTTTTATGATGTTTGATAAGTTGATTGAAAAAATATCAAAATGATTTCAAGGTAATAAACTTCTATACGGATTTATTCTTTATCTTTTCGTTTATCTTGTCTTGGATTAAGGAAAGTTTCTCTAGCTTTTCGTCATCATTATAATAATCGCCAAGTTCGGTCTTTAACCTATTGAATTCACTTAAGGATTCTTCTTTATCGATAAGTCCAACTTCCTCTTGGAAATCAATGTAATCAAGTTCTGATGTGAAGTATTCACTTGAAAGCTTATCGATAAGATTTTTCATCTTTGTCGCATAATTACGTCCACTGCCCCCATATACAATGGAGACCGTTTTATATTTCTTAACCATAAGAAAGCCCTTTGTATTTATCTTTTGATTGACTAATTCTAATACAATAATTTTGGTTCTCCACTTTTTTTGGGGGGTCGAATTCGACTTAGTTCGAATCTGTTCGAACTTGCTTTCAAGATATACGGTCCTAAAGAACGAAAAAACCGACCCTATAATAGAATCGGCAATCAGTTAATTGGCGCGCCCGGGGGGACTCGAACCCACAACCCCCAGATTCGTAGTCTGGTACTCTATCCAGTTGAGCTACGGGCGCAACTGCAGCCTTTCGGCTTGCATAATATATTCCACTTACATTAAGTAAGCAAGAATTAAGTTGGAGCTTCCTGCCGGATTCGAACCGACGGTAAGTGAGTTGCAGTCACTGGCCTTACCACTTGGCTAAGGAAGCAGCGAGTGGATTATACCACTACCCCCAATAAATAAAAACATTATTTTCAATAAAATGGGCTATCTATAGGATTAATTGGCCTTTAATAAGGCAATAACTTACAAAAATGGCCACTACAACGATAGACAAGGCAATTCTATAAATGCCAAATACCTTGAAGTCATGCTTTTTGACAAAGCCCATGAGCCATTTGACAACGAATATAGAGACAATAAATGCCGCTACCATTCCAACTAGAAGGAACACCCATTCATTTAAACTTGGGTTACCAAATTTAACAAAATACTTGACCATCTTTAATAAAGATGCCCCAAACATGACTGGAATTGATAGATAGAAAGAATATTCGGCCGCCGATTCTCTAGATAATCCTAATAAAAGTGCTCCTAATATAGTAACTCCAGATCTAGATGTCCCTGGGATTAATGCCAAAATCTGGAAACAACCAATAATTAAGGCGTATTTGAATGATAATTCATTTACTGAATATATCTTGAATGGATCATCTTTCTTCTTGATGAATGTCTCAACTAGAATAAAGGCAATCCCATATATTAATAAAGTAATAGATACAGTAATCCAGTTTTCTAGTTCTATATCTAATAATTCCATGATTAATCCAATAACAGCAGCAGGAAGGCAACCTACTATTGCTTTAGCCCATGTTAGCCAGATATTTTTATGTTTTTTCTTGTTTAGTTCTTCAATGCTAATTTCGTTATTATCGATTCTAGTTTGTTCTTCTTCGCTTATCTTCTTTTTGCCAAATGGCCATAACTTTGGGAAGAAATATACAACAACTGCAATAATTGCACCTAGCTGGATGACAACTAAAAACATCGACATGAAGCCTTCAGAGAAATTAAATTCCTTAGAAACATCATAATTCCCAAGTTTCATTAATCCATCTAGCAAAATCATATGACCAGTAGATGAAATTGGTAGCCATTCGCTAATGCCTTCAACTAAGCCAAATACCAAGGCAATAATTATCAAAACAAACATAAATATCCTCTTTACCCTAGAATGATACTACTTAAAGCAAATTCAAGGAAGTAATGCTATTTCTTATGCCTCTCTATGTAAGTTTCTTTTAATCTATCTATTGCCATTTCTACACTCATTGTATGGTAAGGCAAATAAGTTGCTCGAATTGTTTTTGCATTGGCTTGCTTATATATTTCTTTGTTAGTTTCATTCGTGTAAAATGCCACATCCTATAGACATATCCTGCCCAATATAAAGTCTCTCTATCATATTTTTCTCCACATTTAGGTCTCTAATAATTATCTATATGAAGCATTTTAGTTACTCAACATGGCAAGAACATAAATTATCCAACAAAAAAATGGCCTACAAGAATTCTTATAGGCCATCAATTAATTAGATTTATTTAGCCCTGACTTGCTTTCTTCTTTCGACCTTTAGTTTCCTGAATTTCATCTTAGTAACAAAGGCGGAAATTGCAAAGAAGAGAACTACTGCTACGATTATTCCAAATACGGCAACCCCCCACCAAGGAAGGTTATTACCTTTGACATTCTCCCACATAGTGAGGACGTATTTGTTATTGGTTCCATAATCTTTCATGGCAGCTAGCTTTGGAATCAAGTTTTCTGGAGGATATTGGGCAAAGAATTGTCTTCCTACTTTTACTTCTTCGCTAGTCCCGTAAGGAGAAACGATAGTCTCGGTTTGGTCAGTATAGAAATAGAATGGGTTTGTATCAGGAATAGTAGAAGTCAAATCATATCCATCGGTAGAGATAGTCCCATCGAATACATAGGTAAGATTGACTGTATCCCAACCAAGTTGATCGTCTTCACTTAATCCTTCCTGGGCATTATATAGATTAATATAATCTTCCCAGCTCATTGGGGTTCCATTTACTACAGGTTTATCATAAGTCGAACCAGTCATATCGAAGGAACCATAATCATCTCCATCTTCATGGACACCAGTCCCATCTTTAATGACTTTCTCGCCGTTTTCATCATAGACGAAATCGCTATCTTCCCAGGTACATCCAGGATCATTAGATGCATCGTGATATACATACATCTGATAGCTTCTTGGGTCATACCATTCCCTAATTAATCCAAATACTTCTTCTCCAGCAATAAAGGATGTATAGCCTATATAATCCATATTCGCGCTAGAGACATCTGGACGGGAAAGGAAGTCGACAAATTCTTGGGCTTCGGTTTTGTGAAGAGAATCAGATTTAGGCATTACCCATCCATCAAACCAGATGTTTCCACCGGTTTTTGGGATTGAATAATATATAGTCTGGTTGGCTTCGTTTTCCCCTCTATTGATAGAATAGACCGCATCACCACTCCAAGCCAAATTCATTCCAATAAGGCCCTTGACCATATCGTCTTTACCAGAATCGACTTCAAATCCGAAGACATTGGATTTTAAATCAAGGAGGATATCTTCAACTTGCTTAACAGTTTCCTCTTCGCATCTATTGAATATTTCATCCATTCCCTTGAACAAGGGATCGCTAGTAATG
Source organism: Candidatus Alloenteromonas sp. (assembly GCA_052273085.1). Taxonomy (GTDB): domain Bacteria; phylum Bacillota_I; class Bacilli_A; order RFN20; family CAG-826; genus Alloenteromonas. Next base: position 10,877 of record DAVZIW010000007.1, on the reverse strand, counting down.
TTTTTGACAATAGAAGTAAAGTCTACATCATCTTTTGGTTCATAATTTTCATCATAATAGCCACTTTCGGAGATGACTTTCTTTAATTCTTCGTCGAATAGTTTCATGATGCCAACCGAATAGGTGTCTCTCATGGAATCCTTAATCGACATCATCCTTTGGTATTTATTGTCCCAAAGAGAAGACCAATCAGCCATATCGAATTTGACTGTATCTTTATCTATCCCTTTTTCTTTATTGATCTTGCTTGGATTATATAAGACACCTAATGTACCCCACATATATCCTTTTGCATATTTAGAAATAGGATAGACTGTCTCGCTTCCATCCCCGATTGTTGAAGAAATATAATCCATCTGTGATAAAAGATACCTAGAGGCATATTCATCATAATTTGGGGTAGAACCGCTATCGAAAGGTTCTAGCATGCCAGTAGCCATCATCTTTTGGATTGTATAATCGCTAGGACAAATCAAGTCATAGGTGGATTTGCCAGTCTTTAAAGATGAAAGCATGGTTTCATTTGTATCGAAGGTATCATAGATTACTTTGACGTTTTTGTTGTTGACCTTCTTTTCATAGGCTTCAAAAGCAGCGATTACATCATCAAATGTCTCGGCTTCTTCACCTTCTTTAAAAGAGATTTCGATTTCCCCTTCTCCTATATAGTCTTCTGAATTTAATATACGAAGTTTTATATAGTCTCCTGAATCAGAAGAGGAGCAAGAAGCAGTAAGTGGGGATAATAGCAAGATAGATGCTAGAAAAAACAAAGATTTCTTGAAGTTCATAGTCTTTCCCTCCCTTTCTTTTTCCTAGAATTGACGTTATTGAAGATTGTTATCCCGATAACGCAAGCTAATACAACTAGGAAGATAATTGTAGTTAAGGCTCTCATTTCTGGTGGAACTGGGCCTTTTTTGATTTTGGCTTGGACTAAGGTCGATAAAGTATCGATAGTCTTTTCTCCTGAAAGAAGTCCAGCACCTCTAGTAAAGGCAGTAACGATGAAATCATCTAAAGACAAGGTGACTGCAAGGAGAGTTCCTGACATGATGCCTGGAAGGATTTCAGGGATGACGACTTTCCATATAGCCCTATTTTGGGTGCAACCTAAATCAAGGGCAGCTTCATAGATATGTGGATCCATTTGGAGTAATTTTGGCTTGACGGAAAGATATACGAATGGAAGAGAAAGAATGATGTGGCCTAATAAAAGGGTCCAGAAAGAGAAGATATTCTTTCCCATGAAGATATAGGTTCCGACAAAGACAAACATGACGGTCAAGGACAAGGCGATTACTATTTCGGCATTGACTACAGGGATTTGGGTAACTGTTTCAATAACGGCCCTGGTCTTCTTTTTCGAATAGAATACCCCGATAGCACCGCAAGTGCCTAATATAACTGAAATAAGAGCGGACACTACTGCAATAGTTATCGTATTGCCAAGTGCAGTCATTATTTCCTTATCTTTAAATAAAGCGCTATAAAGATCGAAACTAAAGCCAGTCCAGGTACCAACGTTTGTTGCAGTTGTAAACGAATAGGCGATCAACACTAGAATTGGGACATACATTAAAAGCAAGACAAGCCAAATAATAGATAGTCCAATTGTTTTATTGATGATGGCTTTTTTCCTAGCCTTTTTCTCATTGATAAGAGACATATCGATTTCTTTTACCATAATGATGACCCCCTTGGGTTATTTTCACCCTTGCCTAATTTAGAGGATATTAACATTGAAATACCTACAAGTACCAACATGATAAAGGCCATGAATGAGCCTTCATTCCATTGGGATTGCGAGAAGTTCAAGTAGATGATATTACCAAATAAGGTAATCTTTCCTTCTGAAAGAGTATCAGAGATGACATAGCTAGAAATTGTCGGCATGAATACCATTTCGGCAGCAGATACGATGCCTGGGACTGATTGAGGAATAACAGAAAGGAAGAAAGTCTCAACGTTATTCGCACCTAGATCAGCGCTAGCTTCAAGCTGACTCTTATCTAGCTTTATCATAGTTGTATATAAAGGAAGTATTGTAAATGGAAGGTAGTTATAGACCATACCTATCATAGTAGCTAGATAAGGATGGTTTCCTCCATTTATCCCCATCCAAGATAAGACATCTCTAGTGGCACCTGTCCTTAAGACGAAGTTAATCCACATCGGCATGATGAACAATAAGACCAATATCTTATTCTTATTGACCTTAGAATTCGCAAGTAAATATGCGATTGGATAGCCAATAAGAAGGCAGATTATGGTATTTAACATACCGATAAATAAAGAGACAATCAGGATATTTATCTTAGTTGGAGAAGTAAAGAATGATACTAGGGCTGAAAAAGAAAAGCCTAGTGAACCATCATCTTTAGTCTCGGTAAAGGCATAGACAACGATGATCAATATCGGGATGAGGACAAATAAAATCAAGAAAACAGAATAGGGAATTGCAAGGTATTTTCTCTTGAAGGAGAAGAATCTCTTGGTTTTCTTGCCTAAAGTAGCTTTGGCCATTTTACATCACCACATATTGATCGGCGTCTAGTTTTAGACGTAGACGGATATCTTCTTTCTTGATAGAAACGGATACCATATCGTTTTCATTCCAGGAATATGGGGAATTAACGACATAATCTTCTTCATCTTCGGTACGGACAATATATTGGTAATGGTCACCAATCCAAACACTTTGGATAATGGTTCCTTTTGCCTGTCCTAAGCTTAAATCGTCAGAGAGTTCGACTTTATCTAAATCAACTTCTGCGACTACTTCTGCATCATCGAAATTATATACTTTGCCAGTTTTTGGATCTTCAACCTTGCCATCTTCTTTTAAGATGGAGCCAGGAATTAATCTTGTGACATCACATTCAAAGGCATCTTCGCCGATAACAACATTGTTATTTGAATCGATATAGGCATCGGTATATTGGTTGACTGTAAGTTCTTTATGCATGACTTGGATGTTGCTCTTATCGACGCTTAAAGATACTTTTGTACCGACTTCATGGTCTTTTGTATCGCGGCAAAGTACTTCATTCTTGCCAACATTGACAATGAATTCATAATGGACACCCTTGAATATCTTAGAAGATATAACCCCATTAACGGTTCCTTTATCGACTTCGCCCATGATGACATCTTCAGGACGGATGACAACGTCGACTTTTTCATTCATTGGGAATTCGTCTAGATGCTCAAAGCTAGCACCGATGAAACGGACTTTATTCTTTCCAACGATTGTTCCGTTATAGATATTGGATTCACCGATAAAGTCTGCAACGAAGGCATTGACTGGTTCATTATATATATTTTCCGGGGTACCGACTTGTTGGATGACGCCATCTTTCATGATGACGATTCTATCTGACATAGTAAGGGCTTCTTCTTGGTCGTGGGTAACATAGAAGAAAGTAATGCCTAATTTCTTATGCATGTCCTTTAATTCTATTTGCATGTCTTTTCTCATCTTGTGATCAAGAGCGGAAAGAGGTTCGTCTAGAAGCAATACTTTTGGCTCATTAACGATAGCACGGGCTATGGCAACTCTTTGTTGCTGTCCGCCCGAAAGAGTAGAGACGTCTCTATCTTCCATTTCATCAAGGTCGACGACTTTAAGGGCCTTATAGACCTTTTCATCGATTTCCTTTGGGGTCAATCTTTTATATTTAGTGACCATTTCGCCTTTTCTATTTTTTACTTGATAAGGTATTTTCTTTAGTTTTAGTCCAAAGGCGACATTATCATAGACATCAAGATGGGCGAATAATGCATAATGCTGGAATACTGTGTTAACAGGTCTTTTATATGGAGGAAGCAAGGAAATGTCCTCTCCATTTAAAAGAATTTGACCAGAGCTAGGAAGTTCAAAACCTGCAATCATACGTAAAGTTGTAGTCTTTCCGCAGCCAGATGGACCTAAAATGGTTATGAATTCTCCCTTTCGCACATCGAGGTTGAAGTCCTCAACAACGGTTGTCCCGTCGAATTGCTTGCATACATGTGACAAGCTGATGATGGTATTATTGTTTTCTTCCATAACGTTTACCCTCCCTCATAAAAGAAGACAAAGAAATGTAATGTCGATTTGCTACCAAGGAGTCAAAAATCAACGCACAAAAATATATAGGTAAATTTAACAAAAATAAATAAAAATTTTCAAAATATTTTTTTCTTTCGTTTTTTTAAAATTTAAAAATTGAGATTTCTTCGATATCATCGAGCCTTTTCCCAATCTTTTAAAAATCTATTTTTAATAGTATTTTAATGAAAAATTGCTATAATTTTTTCAATTAATTTTGTTGAAGGAATTTTATGGATAAATTAAGCAGAAAAATCATCAAAAACATTGGCCTTCCTTTCGTTTGCTTTCCTCTTCTATTTTCTTGCGGGAATAATATCGATTCAGTAAGCAAGGTAAATATCGACATGGGGACCTTAATCGGGATGAATGAAGAAATAGAAAATGATTCCCATATGATCAAGATTAGTTATGATGAAGTTAATAATCTCGTAAGCGAGAAAAAGAATTTTATCCTTCTAGTCCATTCAACTGTCAATTTCTGTTCTTGCTATGCCGATTGGCACGATAATATCCTCTCTCCTTATATCAAGAAGCATAACTTGCTAGTCTATTTCCTTGATTACCAAGATATATCTAAAAAAGAAGAACAATTTGGATTAAAGTTATTTTCTAACCATGAAACTCTAGGAATATTTGAGAATGGAACACTTAAATATCAAAATGACAATGTAGACCAAAATAAGCCTTGGGTTACTTCTAGTCAATCTTTTGAAGCATGGATGGATGCAAGGATTAGCTATCCTAGAATGCTTAAGATAGATAAAGCTATATTAGATTCTCTTTACGAAAAGAAGATGACTGGGGTACTTGAATTTACTATATATTTTGGTTTAGAAGGCTGCCCAGATTGTAGCTATCTAGAAGAGACTTCTATAACCTCTTATTTTAGGGAAAACGATAACACGTCCCCCTTATTTTATATCGATACAGGTGTTTTAGGGATTAGAAAAGTTGCTGATGAAAATGGCAAAGAATATGGACCTAGCGTTAATCCTAACGGGACTAAAATCGAGCAAGAATATCAGCAATTGGCCAAAGATCAATGGGAGAAATTCAAACTTGATTATGGATTAAGCGAATCAAGCTCTAATCCAATGGGTTATGGATCAGGATATATCCCGACTATATTCCATATTAATCCGGATGGAACAAATAAAAACGGCAATGTAATCGATGCCGGTGGGGTTTTCTATAACGATACTTTCGATGCATCTACTTCTACCATAACTGCTTCTTATTTCAATGAAGAAAGAGTTAAGCTAGAACAATTTGAATATCTAAAGAATGTTGATGTTAAGGTTCTAGAAGGATTAAAAGTCGATTACCAAAGAAAAGAAAATCAGTCCGAACGTAATTTCTATCATGAATCTAATAGAACTTATGTCGAACCGATTGTTTATTCTTTACTTGATTGGTGTATTAAGAATTAGGCGATGTCGTTTCCGTTTTCGTCTACTGGAACTAAATCCTCAAAAGGAGCTCCGCAGATTGGGCAAGTCCCATCTTCATTAGGAACGACAATTTCCCCACAGACTAAGCACCTATATTTTTGCACTTTTTCTTCCATGTTCATTTCCTCCATATCTTTATCTTACTTTTAGATTAGATAAATGCAAGGATGATGCTTTATTCAATGGCCTTTAATGATTCGACCATCTTTACTTTCTTGCTCTTCAAAGCAAGGATGAAATTAACAATGGCAAAGACAACAAAGGTAAGGATAAATGAATACACGTATGAGCTAAAATTGATGGTCTTTAAGAATTCAACTAGGCTAACTTCATTTACTTTAAGCACGGCAGACATGAATGGATAACCAAATAGGCATCCAATAAAGAAGCCAATCAAAGAGAGTATGAATGATTCAAACATAAGTGTCTCTCCTATTTCAAAAGAAGAGAATCCTAATACCCTTAATGTGGCTATATCTCTTCTTTTCAATGTGAAATTCATTAAGGAAAGGTTATATAAGACAACAAGGGCTAAAGCGATTGCAAAATATTTAACTGCACCCGTCATGAGTTTTATCCCTGATACGGTTACTTCTATATTTTCTTTTGCAGTTTCAGTTGAAATAATTGTAGATATTTCAGGATGATTATCCTTTATTTGATTTTCTACTTCATCTAGAGGTATTTCATCATTTGATTTAATGTAACAATAATTATATCTAGGAGTTAAACCCAAACTAGAAAAGGTCGCGGAGACTCCATTTAATGAGAACGTCTCAAATATAGAAGAAACAGTTGAAGTATAGGTTTTGTTAAAGGCAGTGAAATTAATTTCATCCCCTACTTTAACACCTAATGTCTTCGATGTTTTTATAGAAATAGCAACCCCGGAAGAAGGCAAATCAACTTTATAGAAAGGATGGCTATCTTCATAAAGCCTAACATAATAGACTTCGCTTCTAGATTTTGTTGATATAGTCGAAGAAGATAGATATGAATTTGAATAAGTTTCTACATAACTACAATCATCTAATCGAAGAGGAGAATCTGATTCGTTATAAGTCGCCGTAAATGAAGAAGTATAATTCAATGCCAAGTCGGTACTGATACCTTTATTTAAAGTATCATCTATCCCGTATCCGCATAAAAGTAAGGTCGCACATCCTGCCACTCCAATTACAACCATCGCACTTTTGAAGATATTTGATTTGATACTTCTAAGTGACATCTTTAAGGATAAAACTGTCGGGGAAGATGACTTAATTAAGTAGTGCCCCCCTTCTTTTTCGTCTTTTCTTATAATTGGCCTCATACAAGATGATGGAGTTTCTCTAATTACTTTAAAGCAAGAATAGAAAGTAGAGAAGAATCCTAATCCAATCATTATGAGGGCCGAACCCAATGCATTCATCCAAGGGAAGACAAACATATTTCTTGAAGGAAGGGTGTACAAAATGTCATATTTTTGACCCATGATAGATGGGATTATCAATGGACCGGCGATAAATCCAACTAGACATGCTACACCCAAAATAAAGGAAGTAATAGACATGTAATGACCTAATATTTCTTTATTAGATAATCCAATCGCCTTTAATGTTCCTATCTCTAGTCTTTCCTTATCTATCATTTGGGATAAAGTCGTTAACATTACTAAAGTAGCAACAAGGAAAAATAGGGCAGGGAACAAATAAGTTAATTGCTTTGCCTGGGTTAATTCGACATAGACTGAGCTTTCTAAAGGATTATTATGACCTAGGAAAGACATTGCTAAGTTAGATGTGGAATTAAATATCTCTTCCACTTGCTCTTTTACTATATTTTCTCTTCCTTTATTTAGTTTAAATAGATATTCATTCGGAGAAAGGAAGCTAGATAAAAGATCAATTAAATTAGAAGAAACCTCGCTAGAATAATTATCCTTTATTTGGTTTTCTATTAATGAAGAGAAGGAAGATTTATCCATTAATAACAAGGATGGATTATAGGCAGCCTTAGATATATTTTCAGGATGTTCCATGAAGGAAGTTAATTCCATTCCTAATATCAAGTCCTGATTATTCAATATGTTTTCTTTCCCATCTAATACATATTTATCTAGCTTAGATAAAGTAGATGAATATGAAGATAAATAGGAAGAAATAGGAATAGAAAAAGAAACTAAATCCCCTACCTCCGCGCTAAATCCGAAATTATTGTTTTTATACGAAGAATCAATATAAAAGAAAGAAGATGAAGTAGATGGGGTTTCTAATTTGGTTGGTCTAGATAAAGTGAAGGAAGGATCTACTACTCCTAGATAAGATTCCCTTCCATTTAGTTTTATCGGAAGGAATAATCTTTTCTCATAATATTCATCTTCTTCTAATAATGATTTTATTTTCTTCTCGTTATATGGGTCATCTTCTTTTACTAAGGCAAAATAAGTTGGATAGTCTCCTTCTAGATAAGCTTTATCGACCCTAGAAGAAAGCGAGATTGAATTAGAAGATAATCCAACATAAAGCGTCAAGGCTAGCGTACCCATTAAAAACATGGAAAGAAATAGAAGCACGTTTTTCTTAATGCTTCTACTTCCTTTGACAAGCAATATCTTTAATAGGTTGCCTTTTTTCATCTTTAGTCTGCTAAAGTGCCCATTGGATCCCAAGGATCAAGGTGGATTGGTTCTTTCTTAATCGCATCTAATTCGGCTTTATTTAGATATTTTCTATCTACTACAGCCTGATAGACGAATTTATCAAACCAGGAGCTAGACATGATGTAATATCCAGCATGCCCATTATCATTGCCCCAGGAATTCTCAATCTTCCATTTAACTGGCTTACCATCTTTTAAGTCAACTCCAGTTATGACCATCGCATGGTTCATGGCAGAATGGCGGAAATCAAGCATACCGCCCTTATCAAAATCTAGATCGCCACCAAACATGGTCTTGTAATCGAATGCATTATCATCCCAGCATCCGCCGACTCTATCCCTATAGAAAGAGACATCGCTACCAAACCAGACTGGATTACCATCGCTAAGTTGGGCAATTATGGCTTCTTTCATTCTAGACATAGATACATTGAGGTGATTAATAGGTCTTCCTTCAACGACGTTTCCAAGATAATCAACCGTGTAATTGCGTCTATATGGCTTGTCTTTTGTTGGGGAATTTATTAAGGATTGGAATGATTCGAGGACATCTTTTCCGATATATTTCTCAAAGAAAGACATTGGGGTGTAATTTTCTTCGCAATGGAATTTATCCTTTTCATCGGTATATCTAAAATCGAATTTCTTTGGAGGAACACCGAATGCAGATAAAAACATCCCATATATTTGTTCCATGTATTTATCTTTAAGTTTCCTTACTTCAGTCATCTTCTTTTCTTTAGCTAAAGTAGTTGCCTCAAAAGCAAATTTCCTAATATAGGCATTGACAACGAAATCAGTTTCCCTAGTTCCTTCGCTTTGACTAGTCTCGATAAAGGCATCTTTTGGCATAAGGCCATATTTTAGGACTAGATTTACAAACATATCCCATTGACCCCCATCAGAAACTGGGCAATTCAATATATATTGATATACTCTTTGATTTGGTGAATATTGGCATAAAGAGATTATAGATTCTAAAGCAAAATTCGCCTTTTCAATCTTGTCATATAAAGAAATATAATTTTGGGATAATTCAAAGTTCTTAATCTTGCATTTCTTTCCAATCATTTCCCTTAGGATATTTAAGGCAGCGAATATCCAACACCTGCCAGATTGCTTTTGGTTGCAGACCGGCATTGTCTTTAAATCAATTGAAAAGACATTGTTTAAATTAGTTTTTGAAGATGAGACAAAAGTAACATCACTTAAGCTAGAACGCGATAAAGCATGCCTAGTTAAAGTATTCTTGTCGTCTTTTAAATATGCATCCATTATGGATTTGGTTGTGCTTTCGTCTAAAGCACCTAAATGTTTATTAGCCATTATTAGCCTCCATTTCTTTCCTGCATATTTTATATGCATTGCAACTAGTTTCAACTAATTAAACTAAATTAACTTAATTATTTAGGTTCCTCTACACCTATTAAGATTAGTTTGCTAGAATAATTCCGTTTTGAGAAGAAAGGGAAAATTATGGATCAAAATCTAGAGAGGTTTCTCCGTTACGTTAAAATCGATACTCAAGCAAATGAAAATAGCACCACAATTCCTAGTGAGGAAAAAGAACTTAATCTAAGCAAATTACTCCAGCAGGAATTAAGCGATATGGGAATTTCTTCCTATATTGATGAATATGGAATCCTATATGGCAAATTAGATGGCGAATCCGATATGGATCCAGTTGGCTTAAATGCCCACGTAGATACCGCATTAGAAATAACTGGTAAGGATGTTAATCCTCAGATAATAAAAAATTACAAAGGCGGAGTTATCAAATTAAATGATACCTATTCGATGTCTCCAAAAGAGTTCCCAACATTAGGTGAACATATTGGTGATGATTTAGTCGTTACCGATGGCTCGACTTTACTTGGGGCAGATGATAAATCCGGTGTTGCTATCATAATGTCAGTTTTATCTTATTTTGTTACCCATAAAGAAGTTAAGCATAGACCAATCTGCTTCTGTTTCTCAGTAGATGAAGAAATTGGAAGAGGGGCCGATCATTTTGATGCGAAAAAGCTTGGAGCCAAATATGCTTACACGATTGATGGGGGCAAATTTGATGAAATCGCTTATGAGACTTTTAATGCCGCACATGCCGATATTTGCATACATGGGTTCTCTATCCATCCAGGTGAAGGCAAAGGAAAGATGGTCAATGCTGCCCATATTGCTCTTAAGTTTGATAGGTTATTGCCTCAAACAAAACGTCCTGAATATACTGAAGGTAGAGAAGGTTTCAACCATTTGGTAGGCATTGAAGGTAATGTTGAAAAAGCTAGCCTCCACTACATCATTAGAAATCATGACAAGAAGAAATTCGAGCAACAAAAAGAAGAATTAATGGAAGCTGCAAAATCTTTACAGGAAAGTTATCCAAAAGCCAAGATAACAATTGAGATTCATGATGATTATAAAAACATGAAGGAAATCTTAGATAAGCATCCTGAAGCAATTGAAACCGCTAAAGAAGCATTCGCTAGACTAGGATTAACTCCTACTTTCCCTCCAATTAGAGGTGGGACTGATGGGGCTACATTCTCCTTTAAGGGTTGCCCAACTCCAAATCTAGGAACTGGTTCATATAACCATCACGGCAGATTTGAATATCTTTCGGTCAAAGAATTCAATACGATGATTGAAATCGTAAAAGAAATAATGATCAAAAGATAAACATAACTATA